>CAMFGQ010000013.1 GCA_945950065.1 uncultured Clostridia bacterium | reverse complement strand
GTCCTTTCAAGGAAGATCACCAAGAGATCCTTAAAGCCAAGAGGCACATCTGACTGGATGATGATGGCTCCTACCTCAGTCAAATAGATAAGTTGGAGTAGCGTTGCAGCACCAACAATAAATCTTGTTTCAACAAAGCTAACCTTAGCAAGAAGTAGTGGCGGGATAAACATATCCGCAAAACCAACCAAAGTGGCTGGTCCTACTTCCATGGCCATGGGGATACCCAGGAGTTTCATCAGATAGCCCATAGGATAAGCAAGATAGGTAAAGATAGGCGTAAACTCTACTAGGATCAGGGATATGGTTCCCCAGGCAAGGATAATGGGAGAAAGACTAAAGATAACCGAGAGGAACATATCTGCACCTTGTCGAATCACATTGTCAGCAGTGGTTTTTGATGCGCGTTCTGAGGCTCGCTCTACTGCAAAACGAAACTTGCTTACTCCTTGAGGTACCCGCTCGTCCACTTGCTTTCCAGTTAAAGGATTGTATTCCTCAGGCAGGCTTTTAAGTGGATAGATACGAGGGAGAATCATGGCAATGATGATTCCGGAAACGGTACTGATCAGATAAAAAGGTGTAAAATATTCCACGATATCCAGTACATTGGCCACAGTGTAACAGAAGGGAATGGACACAAAGGAGAAATTGGTCATGATAATCCCTGCTTCTCTTCCTGTTTAGTAACCTCTGTCATACTGTTGTTTTGTAAGAAGTACTGCTGCACTGGAAGCGCCGAACCATGAAGTGATCAGGTCAATGGCGGATCTTCCTGGTACTTTAAAGAGAGGACGCACCACATTGCTGATCAGGATTCCTACAAACTCCATGATTCCAAACTCTGTGAGAAGTGGCATGGTAAAGGAAATTACTGTAAGCACTGAGATCAGGGATCTGGTGAGATCAATCATGACTCCACCTGTGTTGGCATCAATGATCATTTGAGGTCCGACTTGGAAATAATACATCACGGCAAAAATCGCGCCAAGAACACGACTTACTACATAAAGAGGTGCCACATTCAGATTCGCACTAAGCCATTTATGCTCCATGATGAATTTTGGTTTGAACAGAACAGTAATCACAGTGAAGATAGCATTGATCACAATAAAGAGAATCAGAGGTACAAGGGTATAGTCATGGATCACTGATTTCACTGCGTCAATCAAAATACCAACAGGGATGGTAAAGCTATTCAAATATGGTATGGGAATCAAGAAGAGAAAAATACCAATGGCCGAAAAGAGGATAAACTTCGTTTTGTTTTTAGCTTCCATGTCTAACTCCTTATACACAGAGGTTCATAGGGGTTTCTCCCCTGAGGATTTTGGCAACATTGATTGCCGTTGTACGAATCTGTAGATCCGATGCTTCTTCTGATACATAGGCACTGTGAGGTGTGACGAGAGCATGAGGTAGTGCAATGATCTTTCGTCCCATCTCACTTGGTGGCTCATCCACCAGTACATCCAGTCCTACTCCAGCAAGTCTACCTTCTACTAAGGCATCATAGAGTGCCTCTTCATCAATCAGTGCTCCACGAGCCGTATTGATGATAAAGGCTGAAGGTTTCATCAGTGCTAGTCTTTCCCTGTTGACCATCTGATAGGTTGCATCAAGTAGAGGTGAATGTAGGGAAAGGTAGTCGGCTTCTTTGAAGGCTTCCTCTAACTCTACCTTCTCTACTCCATATTCTTCCATAGCTTCCTTAGAGACGAAGGGATCATAGGCAAAAATCCTCAGTCCAAAGCCTTTTAGCTTTTCTGCTACCATTTTGGGGATTCTTCCAAAGCCTAGTAGGCTAAGGGTAGATCCCCTTAAGGTGCGTATGCCTGTCATCAGGGATAAATCCCAATTGCCCTCCTTGACATAGGTGGCACTAGCAAAGAGTCTCCGATAAAGAGAAAGAAGAAGGGTAATGGTATGTTCCGCAACTTCATGAGTACAATAGTCAGGAACATTGGTGACATAGACACCTGCTGCTTTAGCTGCCTCTACATTGGCTGCATTAAAACCAATGCTGGCTGCACAATAGGCTTTTAGTCCCAGCTCACGATAGAGTTCTTCATCCATTTCCTGGTCCCAGCTGATGAGAACTTCTGCTCCCTTTCCTTTTTCTAGGAGCTCTTCTTTGGAAAGAACATCTTCACCAAGGTAGACAAAGTCGATGTCGCCAGCTTCTTCAAGGACATAGCGACGCATCTTCTCTCTGTCTTCTTTTTTCATGCCAGGAACTCCACCAAATAGTACACGTTTCATTTTTTCCTCCTAGCGAAAAATATCCATTTGTTCAATCCGGTCAAAGGCTTTATCCATGTCTTCTGTACCTAGGGTTACAGCCAAACGAATGTGTCCTTCTCCTGCATCCCCAAAGGCTGTGCCTGGTAGCACCAATACTCTTGCTTCTTCCAAGAGTCGTTTGGCTACTTCCTCTGAACTGAGTCCCGTCTTTGCGATTCTTGGGAAAAGATAAAAGGTTCCCTTCGGTGGTAGAATCTCCACATTCTTGAGCCTTCGTAATCTCTCATAGGCATGGAAGGTTCTCTTCTTGAATTCCTCAACAAGAGGTGGTACCACTTCATTTCGTTGGCGTAGTCCATGAAGAGCAGCTCGTTGAGAAATAGAAGGTGCAGTGAAGACATTGTTTTCGTTGATTTCCTTTGCAATATGCACAATGGCTTCAGGCGCCATAATGTAGCCAACTCTCCATCCTGTCATGGCGTAGTTCTTGGAGAAGGAACCCAGTGTAATGGTCCGTTCGCGCATTCCCTCTAGACTGGAAATGGGAAGGAACTCCTCTTCATAGGAAAAAGCTGTGTAAATGTCATCAGCAATCACAAGGAGATCATGTTTTTTAGCAATTTCAGCAATGGACTGCAAGGTCTCTCTGCTAAGACATACACCTGTTGGATTAGCAGGAGTATTGACAATGATGGCCTTGGTACGATTGGTAATGGCCTTCTCTAGTGCCTCAGGTTGAATTGCAAATTCATCCTCAAAATAAGTATTGACAAAAACAGGGACTCCCCTAGCAAGCTTCACTTGTCCTGGATAGGGCGTAAAAAAAGGCGAGGGGATAATGACTTCATCTCCGTCATCCAAAATTGCTTCAAGGGCAAGCCACATGGCATGACAAGCAGAGGTGGTAACAAGGATTTCTTTTTGAGCCACCTCCATTCCAAAGTCTTCTTTGTAGTAGTTGACAAGTTCCTGAATGAGTTCCTCATCACCATAAAAGCTTGTGTAGTGAGTATGTCCATCTAATGCATCCTGAAAGGCTGCTTGGATAATGCTCTCCGGTGTAGTTACATCAGGGTCTCCCAATGAGAAGTTCACCAAATCAGGATACTTGGACACAAGATCTCCACTTCCTCCCATGGCTGTGCCTGTGGTGTTGCAGTATCTCTTAGCGATATAAGGATGTTTCATCTTACCTCCCTTTTGTGCTTTGCGTCGCTTTTTTGTTAGAATATTCTCCAATTATTTTATAGAAACGGCGTTTCTATAACCTTATCTTAAAGTATACAAAGATTACTGGAGAGATCTTTAATCTCAGTGTGGTTCAGGAAGGTAGAACCCTCCTTTTGGAGTCCATTGAAGGTGAAGAATTTTATCTTGCCAGTCACCTCCTCAGTGTTAGCCCCTTAAACTGTTCAGGCTTTGGAAAAATCTATCTTTCAGAATTATCTGACGATGAACTAAAAGCCTATTTCTCCAGTGGTGAAGCAATAAAGCGTACGGTGAATTCCATCACTACCTTAGAGGACTTTCTCCCCCAGCGTGAGCAGTTCAGAAAGTCTGGTTTCACCAGAGACAACGAAGAATACGAGTACGGACTGAGTTGTATCGCCCTTCCCATTCAAAAAGATGGCAAGACCATCGCAGGTTCAAGTCTTTCGGGACCCACCAGTAGACTGAAACATAAGGGAATCGACTATTTAAAAGGACAATTAAAAAAGGCACAGGAAGAAGTTCATGAAGCTATGGAATCCTTAGGCTAAGAACGCTTCATGAAAGAAAAGGATGACTTCCTGTAGAAGTAAAGAAAGCTATGGATAATCCATAGCTTTCTTTACTTTCCTTCCTTTGTTACTAGATATCAATGCAACTAAATCTCAACAAACATAATGCGATCACCCGGCTCCAGCAGATCAAGCAGGGCTTCATAGTCCTGATGAACCTGTCCGATCACATTGACCCGAGGATCCTCTGGATAATCTTCTTTTAGGAGCATCATCTCCCCAGAGTAACGAGCATACCCTTCATTATCCATGGTGATGCTTCCTCTTTTTCTTTCCTTTGTTTCTTCTTTTTTCCTGAGCTCTCCAGGATGTGCATATTCCCTACTCTCTACAATGCGAAAAAGCCCATCAGGACTATCCTGACGCAGGGTAAACACTTGATGAAGAATTTCTGTTTTCTCAGTGATGATGGGAACAGAAATCACCTTCTCCTCCCTATACCTTCCAATGAGTTGATGTTGTCGCTTTAAAAGTCCACCATCGCCCACAATGGCTCCATCAAGTCCCAGTTTGGCAAGGGCAAGATAAGCAATGTAGGGTGGTTGATAACGGTACTTTTCCAGCGTTGGTAATCCTTCGTAAAGAGGTAAACGAAGATGTTTATCTCCTTGGATAAAGCCAAAGACCTTGACTCCCCTTTCCTGTAGAGGTGCTGTTTGTTTCAGGACAGTGTTTGCACTCACCCCTGTCTCAGGGCGAGGATAATAATTAAGAGTAGACACCATTCCTGGTTCTAGATAGGAGAGCCAGTCTTCTTCATAGATCTGGGCGTTAAAGCAAAGGGTAAGCTGATCAAGATGTTCAATGACTTCCTGTGGATCAAAGCCATAATCCGGCCTCAAGATACAGGGTGAAAGCAGCTCCTGTAGTTCAAGCAGACTGTCTACCTCAAAATACCCAAGGCTTCTTCCACTGACATCAGCAATGATGGTGAAGCGGTCCTGTAACTCATGGATAATATTTAGAGCCTTCTCTCTGTAGTTGTTGATGGATTGGTACTCTTCTTCCATATGGAGGCAAATAAAGATAAAGGATCCTTTTTCGTAGTTTTGTAGTTCCTCTTGTTGTGCCTCATAGAGGCTAAGGTATACACTGGGAAAGAGTTTCATGCTTTCTCCTTAAAAAAATAGAGGAGATTTACTCCTCTATCACATCGATTCGATCAATGACAACATCCTCTAAGGGACGATCGCCTGCACCAGTTTGAACAGAAGCAATTTTGTCGACGACTTCTAGTCCCTCAATTACTTTTCCAAAAGCTGCATAATCACCATCTAAATGGGGTGATGTTTTATGCATAATGAAGAATTGGCTACCTGCTGAATCTGGATCCATTGCTCTAGCCATGGAGAGTACGCCTGGTTCATGCTTGAGATTGTTCTCAAAGCCATTGCTTTTAAACTCGCCTGGGATGTGATAGCCAGGTCCACCGGTACCCGTTCCCATGGGGCATCCACCTTGAATCATAAAACCGGGAATGACACGATGGAAAATCAGTCCATCATAAAAGCCTTTCTCGACTAAGTGAATAAAGTTATCAACGGTCTGGGGAGCTATCTCAGGATAGAGCTCCATAATCATCTCTTCGCCAGTTTCAAGGCGCAAACGAACTTTCGGATTCATTCTTCCTCCAAATTTTACTTGGTAGTCTTGAAAACTACCCTCTTTGTAGAAGAAGGTGGCTTCAAAGAAAGGTCCTTCTTCTAACACCCATGGTAAAAATACTCTATCTCCCTCCCATAGGGATAAGTCCAGGATGTCATCTTTATGAAACCAGCTGAGTTCTCCTTCATGATTTTCTTGAAGTTCTCCACTGGTCTTCGTCACACGATACACATAGGTATAGATGTCCTGTTCACCATCAAAGGCTGGAAAAAAGATTTCACCAGCAAGTTGGTAATCGAGGACATGGAGTCCTGTTTCTTCCAGGACTTCTCTTTTCATACATTCTTCAGCGGTTTCTCCCGCTTCGAATTTACCGCCAACACCTACATACTTCTTCCAGTGTACATCATTTGGTCGCTTATTGCGATGGAGCATAAGAACCTGCTCCCCCTCCACAATATACACCAAGGTTGCTTTAACCATGTTGGCGCTCCAGTTTGATCTCATAGCCTTTGTCTTTAAAGAGCTTATCCACATAGTCCCAGAGGGGATATTTCCCCTTTGCCTTAAGATTACTAATCAGAAAAACATGGTCCTCAGGAATGTGAAGTCCCTTTGCGATGTCTCGTTTTGCTTTGATGATTTGCGACTGATTGAGTTTATCAATCTTTGTCAAAATCACACGTCCATCATAGCCAAAGGAGTGGATGTACTCATACATTTGTATATCCTGCTCACTGAGCTTCCTACGAATATCTAAAAGTAGAAAGATCTGTAGGAGATTGTGTCTGTCTCGCAAATAGGCATCAATGAAGCCTGCCCACTTGGCTTGTTCAGTTTTGGAGACCTTTGCATACCCATAACCAGGTAGATCGACTAAGCGAAAGGCTTCGTTGATCTCATAGAAGTTAATGGTCTGGGTCTTTCCGGGAGTAGAGCTTGTCCTAGCAAGACTTCTTCTGTTGAGAAGATAGTTGATGAGGGAGCTTTTTCCCACATTGGAACGACCTGATAGTGCTATCTCAGGCAGGTTGTCGGGCGGAAATTGCTCCCGCCCTACTGCACTGCCTAAAAAATCGGTCTTACTTATTTTCATAATAGAGCCTCTTTGAGGACCTCCTCCATGCTGGATACTGGGATGATGGTAAGATCCTTCTTAATTTCCCTGGGGACTTCACGAAGAGTCCTTTGGTTGTCCTTAGGAATGAGTACCGTCTTGATTCCCCGTCTTTTTGCTGCAAGAAGTTTTTCCTTGAGGCCGCCTATGGCAAGAACACGTCCTCTTAAAGTGATTTCACCTGTCATGGCTATAGTGTGAGGCACTTTGCGTTTTGTCACGGCTGAGGCCATGGCGGTTGCCATGGTAATTCCTGCACTAGGTCCATCTTTGGGGATGGCTCCAGCAGGAACGTGAACATGAATATCATGTTTACTGAAGAAGTCTTCCTCGATCTTCAGCTCTTCTGCTCTGCTCTTTAGGAAACTCAGTCCAGCTTGAGCAGACTCTTTCATGACATCTCCTAATTGACCTGTCAGAGAGAGAGAGCCTTTACCCTTGGAAATGTTGACTTCAATTTCTAAGGTATCGCCACCAACACTTGTCCAGGCAAGTCCTGTTGCAAGACCCACACGATCAACTTTTTCAAGTTCATCTGGTGTATAGGGCGCCTCACCCAAGTATTTGGCAAGAGAGGCTTTGGTAATGGAGAAGCTATCTTTTTTGCTCTCTACTACCTCAATGGCTATCTTACGACAGATGGTGCCAATTTTTCTTTCGAGCTCCCTTACTCCTGATTCTCTGGTGTACTCTTCGATTAGTGTACGCAGTCCTTCTCTGGAGAAGTTCAGTTTTGCTTTCTCAAGACCATTGGCTTTTTGTTGTTTGGGGATGAGATAACGCTTGGCAATCTGCTCTTTTTCATAAAGGGTGTAGCCAGTGATCTCAATAACTTCCATACGGTCCAGCAGTGGTCTTGGTATGGTAGAAGTGGTGTTTGCTGTTGTAATAAACATCACCTTGCTTAGGTCAAAGGGTATCTCAAGATAGTGGTCTTGGAAAGATTTGTTTTGCTCAGGGTCCAATACCTCAAGCAGTGCTGAGGCTGGGTCTCCTCTAAAGTCAGAACCAAGTTTGTCAATTTCATCAAAGAGGAAAAGAGGATTCTTCACTCCACTCTCCTTGATGTGGGTCATGATTCTGCCAGGGATAGCCCCAATATAGGTCCTTCTGTGTCCACGGATTTCAGCTTCGTCTCGCACACCACCTAGACTCATGCGTATAAACTTCCTGTTTACACTGCGTGCGATACTGGAAGCAATGGATGTCTTTCCAACTCCTGGAGGTCCAACAAGACAAATGATGGGACCTTTCATGTTTCCTGTGAGTTTACGAACAGCTAGATATTCAAGAACTCGTTCTTTGACTTTTTCCAGTCCATAGTGATCTTCATCAAGGACTTCCCGTGCATGGGGAAGGTCGATTTGCTCTTTGCTTTGCTTATTCCAGGGCAAATCAAGAATCCAATCGATGTAGGTTCTGGATACAGCTGCCTCAGGTGAGGAAGGATTGAGCCTGGCATATTTGTCGATTTCCTTCTCTACCTTTTCGTGAATGTCTTTCTTTAGGCGAAGCTTCTGCAGGCGTTTTTTCAATCGTTCTGCTTCTCCTGCAGCATCTTCTTCATCACCTAGCTCTTGCTGAATAATGCGCATTTGTTCACGAAGGAAGTATTCCTTCTGGCTCTTATTCATCTGTTCTTTCACCTTTTCACTAAGGTCTCGTTCCAGCTCTACGATCTCAATCTCTTGGAGAAGGAGACGATAGAGTTTAAAGAGACGCTCTTTGGTGTCCAAGGTTTCAAGAAGCTTTTGCTTTTCTTCAATGGTGATGTTCAGTTGAGGAATAATCAGGTCAGCAAAGCGACCAGATTCCTCTACAGAAGCCAGTGATAGGCTGACCTCAGGTGGAATGCGATTACTGATAGACGAGTAGCGCTTGAAGGTTTCTTTGATGCTACGTTCTAGTGCTTTGCTTTCAAGATCATCGACTTCTTTATCTTCTAGGAGCTCGTACTCCACTTCAATAAAGCTTGTTTCATCGGTAAAGTTGACGACTTTGGCCCGTTGTTGGCCTTCTACAAGAACCCGAACTGCGTCGCCGGGTAGTTTTAGCATTTGTTTTATCTTGGCAATGGTGCCATAGTGATAATAATCTTCCTCTAAAGGATCCTCAATATCCATGTTTTTCTGGGTAGTGAGAAAAATCATCTGATCCTGAAGCATGGCCTGCTCTAAAGCAGTAACGCTTTTTTCTCTTCCTACATCAAAATAAAGAACCATGTAGGGAAAGATGATCAGACCCCTAAGAGGTATGAGTGGCATTCGTTTATTCATTATCCCTCCTTAGGTTTTACGTGTTGTTCTACTTCTTCCTTGGTGACATGGAGTTCAGTGACTCCATCTTTGCTGGGGTATTCAAACATATAGTCCAGCATGAGTTTTTCCAATATACTTTTCAGCCCTCTTGCACCCGTGGCTTTGTCCACGGCTTGTTTTGCAATTTCTTTCAGGGCGTCTCTATCAATAGTCAGATCAATGCCATCCATGGCAAAGAGTGCTTCATATTGGCGAAGCAGAGCATTTTTGGGTTCAACCAGAATCTTCTCTAGAGCTTCTCCATCGAGTTCATGAAGCGGGGCAAGTACAGGGACTCTTCCTATAAACTCTGGAATCAATCCGAAGTGTAGTAGGTCTCTTCCCTCTATCTGGGAGAGGAGCTCCCATTTATCCACTTCTGCTTTGGAGCGGATAGGGGCATGGAAGCCAACCGAACCTTTTCCTTGCCGTTTGGCAACGATGTCCGTTAGTCCTTCAAAGGCTCCACCTAGGATAAAGAGAATATTGGTTGTATCAAGATGAATCAGCTCTTGATGGGGATGCTTTCTTCCTCCTTGAGGAGGAACAGAAGCAATGGTACCCTCTATGAGTTTCAACAGTGCCTGTTGGACACCTTCTCCACTGACATCTCTAGTGATGGAAGCTGATTCACTTTTACGAGCGATTTTGTCGATCTCATCGACATAAATGATGCCCCTTTCTGCAGCTTCAACATTGAAGTCTGCCGCATGGAGCAGTCGCACTAGCACATTCTCCACATCATCACCTACATAGCCTGCCTCGGTAATGGAGGTGGCGTCGGCAATGGCAAAGGGTACATCCAAAATCTTTGCCAGTGTCTGGGCAAGATAGGTCTTTCCAGAACCAGTTGGTCCCAATAGGAGAATGTTGCTCTTTTGGATGTCAACATCCGTGGTGTTTTGTATGCGTTTATAGTGATTGTAGACGGCCACGGAGAGGATTTTCTTTGCTTCATCCTGTCCAATGACATAGTCGTCTAGGAAGGCTTTGATTTCTTTAGGTTTTGGAATGGGTCCTAGAACAAATTCTTCTGGTTCTTCTTCTAAAAGATCAAAGTCATCATCTAAAAACATCTGTTGAATGGAGAACATCAGCTTATGATTGAATTGCAAAACGCAGTCTTCACAGACTGCTGCTTTAGGGGATGTAAACATCATCCCCACTTCTTCAGGCTTTGCTCCACAAAAGGAACAGTTCTTTTTGTTTTCTGCCAATTACAGCCTCTTTTCCAAGACCTCATCAATGATCCCATATTCCAGGGCTTCCTCTGCACTGAGATAGTTGTCTCGATCTGTGTCTTTCTCAATGCGTTTTAAGGTTTTACCTGTATATTTACTGAGGAGATGATTGAGTCGTTTGCGAATTTCTAAAATATGCTCCGCCGTAATGCGAATGTCCTCTGCCTGGCCTTGGACTCCCCCAAGGGGCTGATGAATCATGATTTCGCTATTGGGAAGAGCATAACGCATGCCCTTGGTTCCACTGGCCAGTAGGAAGGCGCCCATGGAGGCGGCCATTCCTACACAGATGGTGGAAACAGGACATTTAATGAATTTCATGGTATCGTGGATGGCGAATCCTGCACTGACCGATCCACCTACAGAATTAATGTAGATATGAATCGGGGCATCGGGATCTTCTTTCTCTAAATAGAGAAGTTGTGCCACCACACTGTTGGCTAGACCATCGTGGATGGTACCTGAAATAAACAGGACACGGTCTTGTAGAAGTCTGGAGTAGATATCATAACTACGCTCTCCTTGTGGAGTGCGTTCGATGACAATGGGGACCAGATTCACTACTTAACCTCCATGGTATCAAAGATTAGATCCATGGCTTTATCCATTTTGATGGAATGTTTTAGTGACTCATATTCAGGTGCACCGTAGATCTCACGGAGTCTGTCTTCTTCCATACTGGGCATATCTTCTAGAGACTTTTGAATAAAGGCATCAATGTCTTCTTGAGCTACTTCAAAGTCTTCTTCTTTGACAATGGCTTCAAGAAGCATTTCGCGTTTGATGTCAATCTCTACTTGACCACGCAATTGTTCACGCATGACTTCTTCTTGCATGCCTAGCATTTCCATATATTGTTTTAGACTAAAGCCTTGTTGTTGTAGACTATAATCTGTTTCTTGCATTTTTCTTGAGATGCCTTCTTCAACCATGGGCTCTGGAAGGTCTACTTCCATGTTCTCAATGGCTTGCTTTAGTGCATCTTCTTTCTTTTTGCCTTCAGCAAATTCTTTTTTGCTTTCTTCCATTTTCTCGCGAAGATCTTTTTTATATTCTTCTAGGGTTTCAAATTCAGAAATATCACCAATGAATTCGTCATCGATTTCAGGCAATTCTTTACGCTTGATGTCGTGGACTTTCACCTTGAAGACAGCTTCTTTGCCTGCTAATTCTTCAGCGTGATATTCTTCAGGGAAGGTGACGGTTACATCTTTTTCTTCTCCAGCCTTCACACCGATCAGTTGGTCTTCAAAACCAGGGATGAAGCTTCCACTACCTAGCTCTAATTCAAAATGCTCTGCTTGTCCGCCATCAAAGGCCACGCCATCAACACTACCGTCAAAGTCGATGTCCACAATGTCTCCGTCTTCAGAGACTTCTACTGGAACAAGGCGGGCATTCTTTTCAGCTTCTTTTTCAATTTCTTTTGTGATGTCTTCATCTGTAACTTCTGTATCCACTTTTTCTACCTTCAGGTTCTTGTATTCACCAAGTTTCACTTCAGGATAGAGCGCTACTTCTGCGTGGAGCACGATGCCTGTTTCTTTGTCTAATTCTTCCATGGAGAAGGCAGGTTGTGCTACGGGATGAAGATCAAGTTCTTCGATACTCTTGTCATACATATCGGGGATCATTTCGTTTAAGGCGTCATCATAAAAGATGCCTTCGCCGTAGTTTAGTTCAATGAGCTTTCTGGGTGCTCTTCCTTTTCTAAAGCCAGGAATCGTGAATTTTCCACGTTCTCTCTTATATACTTTATCTAGGAATGGTGTAAATTCATCGAAACTCATACGGTATTCGATGGTTACTAGACTGTTTTCTCTTTTTAATTCTTTGAATTCCATTGTGTCCTCCTGTTTTTTACCATGATAATTCTATACTAATGTACCCGTTTTTGCAATATTGTCCCTACTTTTTCGGATTTTTCGCTAAAATAATCGATTTGTTTATGGTTTCGTAGCTAAAACCACGACCTAATAGGAAATTTTTACGCTTAGCTTCCTCCTCATAGGAGAGATCCTCCCAATGAGAATATTTCTTTCTCAGGATTTCAGCTGCGTCCTCAGGATCCTCTTCCATGTGGAGTTGATCGATGACATGAGAGCTGACTCCTCTTTGGCGTAGTCTTGCCACAATGGCCATGGAGCCTCTACGATGTTTTTCTTCTTCATAGTAGCGCTGGGCATAATCCAGATCATTGAGAAGACCGTATTCTGTAAGAAGGTCTAGGATCTCCTCTAAAGGAGAAATAAAGCCTCGCTTGTAGAGATAGTCTTCAAGCTGTCTTCTTGTTCGTGGCCCACGGGATAAATAGCCTTGGGCTCTTTCCATACCGAAGAAAAAATCCGAACGATGGCGAAGTGCATCAAGATCCACTTCCTGTCCCACATCCAGATTTCCTTCTAAATAGGCGTCTCTATGAATCAAGATTTCTTCTCCATCAATGGTGAGAAGAAAACCTTTCTTTGTCCATTCAACCTTTTCCAGCATTAAAAATACCCAAATAATAGTGGCAAAATCATTGCCGCTACCAAAAGTCCAACAAGAACTCTGGCAATGAGATCGCGATGTTTTTTCTTCATCTTTCCTTCCTTACTCACGATGGAGAGGGGCAAATTTTGTATGTTGACCCAGCCAAGCTAGGCGAACCGTGCCTGTTTCTCCATTACGTTGTTTTGCAATGATGATTTCACTGATGTTTTTCGATTCTGAATCTTTATGGTAGTAGTCATCTCGATAGATAAAGAGCACCACATCGGCGTCTTGCTCAATGGCACCAGACTCACGAAGGTCAGATAGCATGGGGCGCTTATCACTTCTTGATTCTGGTCCACGGGATAGCTGACTCAGGGCTACAACAGGACAATTGAATTCCTTTGCCAAGCCCTTTAGGCCTCTAGAAATGTTGGAGATCTCCACTTGTCTGTTCTCTCCTCCACCCCCATCCATAAGTTGGAGATAGTCCACCACCACAAGATCAATGTCCCCATGCTCCAGTTTATGCCTGCGGAGTTTACTACGCATCTGCATCACACTGATTCCAGAGGTATCATCAATATACAGAGGAGTGCGAGAAAGGGTTCCTACTCCCCTACTTAATTTCTTCCAGTCCTCTCCAGATAGTTTTGCTCGTAGGATGTTGGAAAGGGGGATGAGATACTCCGATGCAAGCACACGATAAAGCAGAGAGGTTCTGCCCATCTCTAAACTAAAGACACAGACATTGGAGTCTTCGTGAAGGGCTGCATACTGAGCAATGTTCATAGCTAGTGCCGATTTACCCATGGAGGGTCGTGCAGCCACAAGAACAAGTTCTCCCTTATGCAGGCCATTGGTTTTTAAGTCCAGTTCGGGAAAGCCCGTGGGCAGTCCACGCATGCCCTCAGGATTGGCAGAGGCTTCCTCCAGATTGTCCATCATGGTGGAGAGTTCACTAGCAACATGAACGAGGCCCTCTTGGTTGCGCTCATCTGCGAGATCGAAGATTTTCTTTTCAGCAAGTTCTAAAACGTCACCGTCTTTTGAAGTGTCCTTTGAAAAGTCAGAGATTTCTGCTGCAGCAGCAATGAGCTTTCTGCGCATACTCTTTTCTTTAATGCCCTCTGCATACTGCATGGCATTATAAGTAAGGAGGCCCTCATCGGTAAGCTGGAGGAGATATTCTACACCGCCAGCACGAAGCAGGGTTCCTTTACTTTCTAGATAGTCTCTGACCATGGCAAGATCCACATTGTCGGATCGCCTGGATAGCTCATAGATGGCTTGAAAGACAAGACCATTCTTATCATCATAAAAATCATAGACATTAAGTTGTTCAATGCCCACACTGAGGGCAAACTTATCCTGGATCATGGCTCCAAGGAGAGCACGTTCCAGATTAATGCTATGAGGTTGGGTCATGATTCCTCACCTTCCAGAACAAGCTTAATGCTTGCTTGTACTTCATGGTGGAGCTTCACTTTTACTTCGTGATTACCCAGGGTTTTAAGTGGACTGTCCAGTTGAATGCTACGACGATCAATTTTGAATCCTTGTTTTTCAAGTTCAGCTGCAATATCCATAGCCGTTACAGAGCCAAAGATTCTTCCAGCATCACCTGCTTTTACTTTTAAGAGGAAGCTTTTTTCTTCAATATCTCTTTTCAAATGGCGTGCTGCTTCCAGGGCTTCTTCTTCGCGTTTGTCTCGCGCTTTATTCTGATGCTTTAGCTCCCGTAGATTGGCTTCATTGGCCTCCATGGCTAGGCCTCGTGGAAAGAGGAAGTTTCTTGCATAACCGTCTTTGGCTTCAACAAGATCTCCGCGTTTTCCCATTCCTTTTACATCTGCTGTTAAAATGACTTTCATGTTATTCCTCCAATGACTCCTCAATGGTGTTGAGGAGCAATGTTTTCGCGTCTTCTAAATTTGTGTTTTCTAATTGTGCACCGGCTGTTTCAAGGTGACCACCACCGCCAAGTTTTTCAAGGATGACTTGAACATTGGTCTTGCCCGTACTTCGAGCTGAGATAAAGACGGTGCCCTCTTCATCTTCGCCAAGGACAAAGGATGTATGAATTCCCTTGATGTCGATGAGTTCATCGGCACCTTGAGAAATGATGGTCTTAATGTTGTTAGAGGGTTCACCACTATAAGCCATGGCAATTCCTTCGGTAACCATAGTCACGGAGGTGATGATGTTACTTTTAATCACTGAACCCACTAGGTCCTCTTTAAAGAGTTCCCGCACAAGGCGTGTATCGGCACCATAGCGCCGTAGGAAAGAAGCAGCATCAAAGGTACGCACCCCTGTATTAAAGACAAAGTTCTTTGTATCAAGGATGATACCACTTAAGAGTGCACTAGCCTCCAAAGGTTCCAGGTGAACATCTGAAGTAATGTACTGCAAAATCTCACTGATCATTTCGGATACACTGCTTGCATAGGGCTCTTGATAGAGAAGTGATGTGTTCTCAATCATTTCCGTTCCCCTTCGATGGTGATCAATCACCACACGACGCGTAAAGAGCGGAATGACCTCAGGTGCTTCAGTAAAATTGGGTCGATGGGTGTCCACGACGATAAGAAGATTTTTATCATGATTTCTGACCCCCATAACCTCTTTACCTGCAACAAACTGATAGAGTTTGTTGTCTTTAAACAGATCATAGAGAGAAGTAATGGCTTCTGTAGGCTCATCCAAAATAATGCTTGCAGGTACTTCCAGATTGAGACAGCAGCGATAGACACCAATGGCTGAAGCAAGGGAGTCCATATCTGGGTAATGATGTCCCATGATGTAGACATGGTCACTTTCTTTGATGAGGCTCGCAAGGGACTGGGCAACTACCCTGCTCTTCACACGGCTTTTGCGCTCAACATTTTTGCTTCGTCCACCAAAGAATTCATAGGAGCCACCCTTACGAATGACAGCTTGGTCTCCACCTCGACCTAGGGCAAGTTCTAATGCTTTCTGGCTTCCGGTATCTCGCTCATTGATGTCTTCTCCATCAACGGAAATTCCAATGGAAAGGGTCATGGGGAAGCGATTTCCTTCATCGATTTTTCGGATGTCATCAAGAACCGTAAACTTCTTTAGCTCCATGGACTCAAGATAGTGATTTTCCATGAGCATCACATATTCTTCATCATCTACCCAATAAAGGACGCCATTATGACGTGAAGCCCATTGCTTAATGACGGAGTTCATCTCTGAAATCAAAAAGGGAATGCTGTCTTCTGGTGTATTGCTCATGACCTCATCATAGTTGTCGACTTGTATGTAGGCTACAAGAGGTTTCTCATCCATATACTGTTGCTTTAAATCAGAATAGTCACTTTGGTCATACCAATAAAGGCTATAAACATCTCCTGTTTTCCCCTCAGCTTTGGAACGAAAGATCCGATAATTCTTGTCCCCTAAACGCTGATCATAAAAGTTGGTTTCAGACAGGGCAGTTCTCCAGTTTCTCCCTGGAAAAAGACCATCTAAACTTTGACCAATGATGCCACCTGCTCGATTGTAGACGGCATCAAATTTACTATTATGCCAGAGGATGGATCCTTCATGATCAACAAGAAGAATGGGCAGGGGCATGTCTAAGTATGAAGAAACCTTTCCTTCTTCTACTTGAGAACGCATATCCTCCACCATTCGCTCCCACTGATTATGGCTGTGCATGACAAAATAAATGGTGTAGACCAGAACTATGACAAAAATTCCCAGTGCAACAAAACCATAATCAGGTTCACCAAGGAAGATCAGACCAATCACCATAGCTAAAATGACCAGATAGATCCATGAATTCCTACGATAAATTTCTATAATTGTCTTCTGTTTTTTCATGAACTCTGCTCCAATTTTCTAAAATCCCTGAACTGGTCAATGATTCCAATGACGACTAAAACAATCTGTGCAAAAGGTAGTATGGTGGCAAAGAACACCATCATGACCTGCAAGATCCTGTTTCTCCCTCTTTGCTTCAGTACGTAGATTAGTAAGCTGATTCCCTGCACAAAGTAAAAGGCCAGTAGGAAGATCAAGATACTAAATACAGCTGTCTGTGGATTCTTTCCAACGGATCCAGCTCCAAGATAAGCGAGAAGAAATAGTCCACCTAACTGCAGAAAACCAATTTTTCCTAAACGATAGTTTTCAAGTTGAAACTGACTGGACACGCGGTTTATGCTTAACAGACCTTGTAAGGTCCAAGAGATAAAGAGATTCAGTAATACAGCCACAAGAAAAAGTAGCGTAACCCCATACTCTTGTAAAACCACCTTGAGCTCAGCAATGAACTGGGCATCGCGAATCCCATCACTTAATTGTTGTAAGTATAGCTCCTCCATGGTAGACAAAATGTCCATCCCCAAATACTTTCGCTGTAGAAAAATCATCAACAGCATAATGCCATAGAGCAGGATGGTGGTAGGAACAAAGATCTCTGAGGCACTTCGTCCTGCATAAATTCCTTGTCCTAAGAGCGTACCAAAAAGAGCCAAGAGATAAATCTCCAGTAGACTTATGGAAAAGCCAAAGACAAAGCTGGAGAGAAGCAGAAAGAGTAGAAAGTTGATGATGCTTGTCTTTCTCTCACCCCACTTCGCACTACCATAGGCAAAGATCAGACTGATTCCATAAATCAGAAATCCCGGTAAGATACCAAATAAAATTAGACATAAAAGGAGAAAGCCCAAGATACCGGGCAATACTCCTCGAAAGTTTATCTTCAAAATTAGCGACCTCTACTTGCAAATTGGTTAAGCAGATCTTGTTTTAGATCCCAAAGCTGGATGGATAGGTCCACAAAGTACTTATGCGGATTCACAATACGCTTAACACCGTCCCAGAGCCTATCTTCTTCTTGCTCTCGATAAGCACGAATTTCTTCGATGGTCTTTTCTTCATAGACACATTGACCATCTTTAAAAATAGGCTTCAATAGTTTCTTCAATTCAAAATTCTGTACAGTGGTTCGTTTCCACGTATGCACTGGATCAAAGAGCTGATAAGGTTGAGTAGGATCAATCTCCTCACCACGAAGAGTGATCAAGTCGGCTAGTGCCTTTCCACTTTTCCCGTCATAAATACGATAGAGCTCTTTAAAGCCAGGAGTGGTAATCTTCTGTACATTTTCGGAGATTTTGATTTTTGCTTCAACTTTTCCGTTGTTCTCCACTGCTACCAGTTTGTAGACACCACCAAAGACAGCGTCACTGGAAGCCGTAATGAGTTTCTCCCCTACTCCATAGAGATCAATTTGAGCATCTTGATCTCGTAGGTCTTGCAGGGTTTGCTCATCAATGGCATTACTTGCCATAATCTTTACATCTTCATAGCCTGCCGCATCCAACATTTTTCTTGCCTCTTTAGATAAGAAGGCCAAGTCTCCACTGTCAAGTCGAATGGAAAGGGGGCGATGACCAGCAGGAACAACTACTTCATCAAAGGTCTTAATGGCATTGGGAACACCAGATTTTAATGTGTTGTAGGTGTCCACCAAAAGACTGGTTGCATAGGGATAGGTTCTGGCATAGGCTTTAAATGCTTCTAGCTCATCGTCAAAGAGCTGAATCCAGCTATGGGCCATGGTACCAAATACAGGAATGTTAAAATCTCTTCCTGTCATAAGATTACTTGTGCCCATACAGCCACCAATATAAGCGGCTCTTGCTCCTAAGTAAGCTCCATCCCTACCTTGAGCTCGACGTGCACCAAACTCAACAATGCCTTTGTTGTGGGCAGCGCGAACAAGACGATTGGCCTTTGTTGCAATCAAGGTCTGATGATTAATCATAACGAGAAGGGCTGTTTCAAGAAGTTGAGCTTCAATCACCGGTGCTCGCACAACCACCAAGGGTTCTCCAGGGAACACTGGTGTACCTTCTTCTACCGCCCAAATGTCTCCACTGAATTTGAAGTTTCGTACATAGTCGAGGAAATCTTCATTGGTAATTCCCACACTGCGCAGATACCGAATATCCTCTTCAGTAAAACTGAAATTCTTCACATAATCGATGAGTTGAGAAAGCCCCGCGGCAATCGAAAAGCCACCTTTATCCGGCGTACGACGGAAAAACATATCGAAGTAAACGATGGTGTCCTTATAACCCGCTTCAAAATAGCCCATACCCATGGTCATCTCATAGAGATCCATAAGCATTGTATAATTGTCTTTCATTTTCATAATCATGACCTTTTCTTTCGTTTGTAATGTACACTCCATTATACCACAGACAAGAGATTTTTACCCTTTTCACCCATTTTATAGGGCCTTCTTGTAGTCTTTACCCAAGTCTTAAGCATAATTCTTCTAAACTTGGTGGAATTAGGG
>CAMFGQ010000012.1 GCA_945950065.1 uncultured Clostridia bacterium | reverse complement strand
ATGAAAAGGAAAAAGAGGAATTTCTAGAAAATCTAGAAATGAAAAAAGAAGGAGAAAACTACAAACTGGTCATGACCAATCAAGAAGAGCTCAAAGAGCGATTTGAAGCCATAAACAAGACTACTGTGCAGGGACAACTACCTGAAGGCTTCAACATTCCTGAATTTTCTCTCGAAGACATTCATGTTGAAAGCCTCATCGATGGTAAAACCTATCTGGTTAAAGAACATCGAATTCAGGTTACCCTTGCCATGAAAGGACTCTTCAATCTTAGCTTAAAGGTTGATGGTAACTTATCCTATCAAAACTATAACTCCACTACTCTCTCTAAACCAGCAGGAATTGAACCTTAATTCAATCTCCTTCCTTATAATAAAAGGACCCATCTCATAAGCACGGGTCCTTTTATGGTTCCAGAGACTCTTTAAAGTCCATAAGGAGAGTCTCATACTTCCGAAAGGCTTCCAGAGGAATAAAATAAAGATCATGTTCAAATTGATGGCCGATCTTCATGGCAAGTCCAACGCCCAGTTCTCCTTTTTTAAGATGGGGTATTTTTTCTGCCTTCAAAAAATCTTCGACGCGAGGAGACAGTAAATAATCAGCATCCAAGTAAAAAATCAGATCATCAGGCGTAGCTAATTCGTTTCTACCCCCACAGGAGGGACATTTCTCCTTATTGTGAGCCAGATAGCAATGATGACAGTAGCGTTCTTTCATAGCACTGTTAGGAGTCAATACTCCTCCTCCTTTACATAATAGTCATTAAATGTAGTATAGCATAGTAGAGGTCTTAACAGAGAGGTTTTGATGCAATTTAATCCCTGAAAATGTTGCAATTACTAGATTATACAGCTAATATACCCAAGGCGAGCCTTGCATAATTTCTTGCACTATTTACATCTTTATGGTATTATCAATAAAACGCTCTTTCCAAGGGGTTAGGGCGAAAAGGCAGATCAACTGCCAAAAATAAGGAGGAAAAAGCATGAGGAAGAAAATTAGTATTTTCTTACTACTACTTACTCTAGTTCTTACGACAGTACTAGCAGGTTGTGGTGGCGGAACAGAGCCAGCTCCAGATGATGAAGCTGCAACTCCAGAAGCCGAAGAACCAGCTGATGAGACTGGCGAAGAAGAGGCAACAGAAGAGCCTGCTGCCGAGGGAGATGAAGACGAGCCTTTCGTCAGTGAGTATGTTGGACAAGACAACACACTGATCTTCGGTGACAGCACCGGAGCGACAGGTGACTGGGAAACTTTCTGGGCAAACAATGCCATGGACTATGTTGTTCTTAACATGACACAAAAGAACGCAACCATGGAGTGGGACTTTGAAGGTGCTTCTCACGTTAACCCAACTGTTGTTGAAAATGTAGAAGCAACAGAAAACGAAGATGGATCCAAAACCTATACATGGACAATCAAAGATGGTCTTGTATGGAATGACGGAACACCCATCACAGCACACGACTATGTTGCTGGCGTTATGTTCGGTAGCTCACCTCAAATGGTTAAGTTCAAGTCCAAAGGAACAGGTGGATACTACCTTAAGGGTTATGAAGCTTGGCATAATGCTGAGAAAAAAGAATTCGAAGGCGTTCGTCTACTAGACGAAAAAACCTTCGCACTTACCATTGCTGCTGAAAACCTTCCTAACTTCTACGAGCAAGTGAATGCTTCAAGTGCTCCCTTTAAACTATCCTACTGGATTGGTGATGACACCGTAATCAAGGATGATGGTGAAGGATGCTACTTCGACGGACCATTTGGCGACATGATCTCCTATGGCGTAGAAGAAGAACCAGAAGAAGAAGCTCCAGCTGAAGAAGAAGGCGAAGAGGGCGAAGAAGCTGAAGAAACAGAAGAGCCTGTTGAACTGACCGAAGAAGAACAAGCTGCTGCTGAAGAAGCTGCTGCTAAAGAAGGTCTAAGTGAAGAACAAGCTGCTCTTTACGACAGATTCAACGCTTCCATCCAAGCTGCTCGCTTTGGAACAGATGATTGGCCAAGCTCTGGACCATACAAAATCAAGAGCTACAACAAAGGAACAAAAGAAGTTGTTCTAGAGATTAACGATAAGTATCCTGGAAACTACGAAGGTCATAAGCCATCCATCCAGACAGTCGTTATTCAAGAAGTTTTTGATAGTACAGCTATGGACCAATTCAAAACAGGTCAAATCAGCTTACTCCTAAGCCAAACCAGTGGAGACACCATCAACGCAGGTCTTGACCTTGTTGAAGACGGTGACCAATTTGACTATGTAACTTATCCACGTGCTGGATACGGTCTACTCGACTTTAAATGTGACGTTGGACCTACACGTTTCAAAGAAGTACGTCATGCAATAGCAAAACTACTTGATAGAAACGAATTCGTTCAAAAGTTCACAGCTGGTTTCGGTTCTGTTGTTCAAGGACCTTACGGTGAAGGACAATGGTTCTACCAAGAAACTAAAGATGAACTTCTAAGCAAAGTGAATGCTTACGAATACTCACCAGAAGACGCTGTAGCACTTCTTGTAGAAGCTGGCTATACGCTAAACGCTAATGGTGAAGAGTACAAAGAAGGCGACGGAACACGTCATCGTCAAGGCGAAGATGGAGAACTTGAGCCTCTACTACTCAAATGGTGTTCAACCAGCAATAACCCAGTATCTGACATTCTGAAAGTTCTCCTTGTTGAGAACCCAGAAGTTCAAAAAGCTGGTATTGAAATTAAGCAAGAAACAATGGACTTCGGTGAACTTCTAGAGTACTACTACAGAAGTCAAGATGATCCTAAGTATGCTGAAAACGACTTCAATATGTTTAACCTGGCAACAGGCTTTAACAAGACCTACGACATGACCGATAGTTTCTCCTCTGACCCAGCTAAGATTGCTCTTGGCTACAATGGCAACTATCTGATTGACGAAGAACTTGAAGAAGCTGCAAATGCTATGGTTAAGACTGATCCAGAAGATAGAGATGGATTCAAAGAGAAGTTTGTAAACTACATTACCATTTGGAATGATCGTTTACCACAAATTCCTCTCTACTCCAATGAGTATCACGACTTCTACGATAAGAAAATCAAGAACTACAATAACTCCTCTATGGCTGATATGAGTATGGTTATACTCTACGCTTCCATGGAAGACTAAGAAGTTGTAAACAAGTTAATACAAAAAACAGTGATGAGGCGAAAGCCTCATTGCTGTTTATTAGGACTATTTTCATTATCGTATTAATTTGAGCTGATAGAGGCTGAGCCGTTAATGAAATGTAGCATTAGAGAATAAGGCAGGTAAACAATGGTCAAATATACCATAAAAAGAATCATCTACATGATTTTTGTTTTCTTCGTCATGTCCATTCTCCTGTTCTTTTTATACAATAAGATTCCAGGTGATAGAGCGATGCAAGAGGTCTTTCCAATGAGAGAGCGCCTAACACCTGAGCAATTCCAAAGATTGTATGAACAGACCAGGATGGAAATGGGTTTAGACGATCCTCTCGTAACACGTTATCAGAAATGGATTACCCAAGTACTTAAATTGAATCTAGGTATGAGTGAGCGTCAACACCGTCCCGTGATTGATGTTGTTATACCACCGATGAAAATTACAATCTTTATCAATATTTTTGCAATTATATTGGCTCTGGGGATTACTATACCCCTAGGGATACGAACTGCGGTAAGGAAGGATTCAACCTTCGATAGGACAGTGCAAGTACTGACCATTGTTGGGTACTCTATCCCCACCTTTATCGTAGCACTGATGTTCATTTATATTTTTGCAGTAAAGCTGCGATGGTTCCCTGTGTCTGGGATGAATACAGCAAACTTTACTGGAACTGGCTGGGCATGGTTTAAAGACACCATGCATCACTTAGCTCTTCCTTTGACCATTATGACGGTCACCTCTCTTGCAGGAATTACGCGTTATGTCCGTGCTGCTATGGCAGATGCTTTAAGCATGGATTACATTAAGACTGCACGAGCCAAGGGTTTAAGTGAAAAATCCGTTATCTACTCCCATGCATGGAGAAATGCGCTTTTACCAGTTATCACGCTGATCATTGGTTGGATTATGAGTATTTTCTCAGGAACCTTTATTATTGAAAGTATGTTCTCCATCAACGGAATGGGACGTCTTTACATTGACTCGCTGAACTTTAAAGACTTTAATGTTGTTTTGGCGATTCAAATGTTCTATGTCATTATCGGTCTTGTTGGTAACCTAATTGTTGACCTAAGCTACGGAATTGTTGACCCGAGAGTTCGGATCGACGGATAGGAGGAAAAATGAGTAACGAAGAAAAAAAGACTACACCTCCTAAAAAAGGTGGTTTAGGAAGATTCCTCTTTGGAAAAAGAGATGAAAAAGACATTATGGTAGAGGAACAGATTCAAGGACCATGGAAAACGGTCATGAAGACCTTCTTCTCCAACAAAATTAGTGTTATCAGTTTGACTGCATTTTTACTCATTGCAGCTATCGTTATTATTTTCCCTATGTTTAAGCCAGTTGTGCTTAGTGATGAGGAAACAACCCAACAAAACTTGGCACCTGGTCGCGACTTTATGAAAATTCCGGCAGGCAATTACGTAAAGATTGCTCAAGGAAAAAGTTTTGGTATGGGAATTACCGAAGATGGAAAAGTCCACTCATGGGGGAATACAAGAATCGGTCGTGTTAATCTTTCAGATATTCCTGAAGAGGTACAAAAGGCAAAAATCGTCGATATCTCTGTTGGAATCGACCACGTTCTAGCACTGGATGATCAAGGTAAAGTCTACAGCTGGGGAAACAATCGTCAGCGTCAAGTGAAGCTTCCTTCTGAAGTCGAAAAGATGACAGGAGTGAAGGAAGTCCACGCAAGTACACAGGTAAGCTTTATTGTTACACCTGATAACAAAGTGATTGCTTGGGGGAATCTCAACATCTTTGACTACATGGCTAGTCATGGCTATGACGGTCAAATTGAGAAGCTCGTTGTATCATCCGATGCTATTTTCGGTATTACCACGGATCAAGAAGTTGTTTATTTAGGAAGACAAAAAGGATTTATTTCTACTTCAGCTCCTCAAGGTGTAAAGATTGTTGATGCAGCTCCTACAGCAAAGAGTTTTGCTGGAATTGATGCAGATGGCAACATCTATACATGGGGACTAAGGACCTATCGTGGTGAAGGGAATGTCCCTGAAGAGATTCCTGGAAAACCTGTAAAAATCACAGGTGGTCGTTACCACTATACCCTGCTACTGGAAGATGGCAGTGCTTTCTCCTTTGGCGATAATTACTTTAAACAAACCAATGTACCAAGTGCTGCTAAATCAGATGTCAAAGATGTTTTCTCTGGTTACTATCAAAACTATGCCGTTAAAGAAGACGGCAGCATCGTAACTTGGGGACTCAAAGGCTATCTCATGGGAACCGACGAATTTGGTCGCGACGTATGGGTACGTCTGATGAATGGTGGTCGTATGACCCTCACCATTGGTGCAGTTGCTGTATTGATTTCTACCGTGATCGGAATCATTATTGGCGGAATATCAGGATACTTTGGAGGAACAGTTGACCTACTGCTTCAACGTGTCTCTGAAATGATTTCATCTCTGCCATTCCTTCCCTTCGCCATGATCCTGAATGCGCTGATCGGAAGTAGCATGAGCCCTGACCAGAGGATCTATCTGATGATGATTGTTCTAGGACTTTTATCATGGACAGGATTACAACGTCTGGTTCGTGCCCAAGTACTTTCTGTACGAGAGCAAGAATTTGTTGTCGCTGCGAAAAGTATTGGTGTAAAAGAAGGGGAGATTGTCTTTAGACATATCATTCCCAATGTTATTTCAGTTATTATCGTTTCTACAACCTTGAGCTTTGCTGGTAGTATGCTCACAGAGTCTACCCTTTCCTTTATCGGATTTGGTGTTCAACCACCAATCCCAACTTGGGGAAATATGCTCTATGGTTCTACAAACTCTGTCGTTATCCAGACATACTGGTGGAGATGGGTCTTCCCTGCGATTGCACTAAGTCTTACCATTATTGCTGTTAACTCCATTGGTGATGGTTTACGTGACGCCATTGACCCACGTTCACAAGAGAGATAGGAGGAAAGTATGAGCATGCCATTATTAGAACTGAAACACTTGCACACCTATTTCGAAACGAAAAAGGGTACAGTTAAGGCTGTCAACGACGTTTCCTATTCTGTGGACGCAGGAAAAACACTTGGAGTTGTTGGAGAGTCTGGAAGTGGAAAAACTGTTTCTGTTATGAGTATCATTAAACTTCTTGATGGAAACGGATACATTGCAGAGGGAGAGATTTGGTTTGATGGTCGAGAGCTAACAAAGCTACCTCTTCGAGAAATCAGAAAAATCAGAGGTAATGATATTTCTGTTATCTTCCAAGAGCCCATGACCTCACTTAACCCTATTTTTACCGTTGAAAGACAGATTTCTGAACCTTTCATTCTGCACCAGGGACTCAACAAGCAACAAGCTGCTCAAAAAACAGTAGAAATGCTTGAACTGGTTAAGATTCCTAATCCAGCGGAAGTAGCAAAACAGTATCCTCATCAACTATCTGGTGGGATGCGCCAGCGTGTTATGATCGCTATGGCTCTTGCGTGTGAGCCCAAGCTTCTGATTGCTGATGAGCCTACCACTGCCTTGGATGTGACCATTCAGGCTCAGATTCTAAAACTGATGAATGACCTGAAGAATACAGTGAATGCTTCCATTATCTTTGTTACCCATGACCTTGGTGTTATCAATGAAATGGCTGATGATGTTGCTGTTATGTACTGCGGACAAGTTGTTGAGCAGGCCAGTACGGATGCAATCTTTGGTAAGGACAGTAAGTGGAGTCATCCTTATACAGAAGGTCTTTTGATCTCTGTACCGAGATTGGATACACCAACGGGTGTTCGTCTCGAGGCGATTCCTGGTGCTGTACCACATCCACTGAACCTACCAGAGGGATGTAAATTTGCTCCTCGCTGTCGCTATGCTACAGATCGTTGTCGCGAGACAGAGCCTCCTCTAGAGGAGATTGAAAAAGATCATTGGATTCGCTGTTACTATCCGGAAAAAGGGGTGAGAAGCAATGGATAAGAAAGTATTGTTTAGTTTAAGAAATGTAAAAAAATACTTCCCCCTGAAGAAGAAATCCATCTTCCAAAAAGAACAGCTTTATGTCAGGGCAAACGAAGACATCAACATTGATATTTATGAAGGTGAAACCCTTGGACTGGTTGGAGAGAGTGGATGCGGTAAGTCTACTTTAGGACGTACCTTGCTTCAACTTTATCCTGCTACAGAGGGAGAGATCCTCTATTATGGTGATGATCCTACTGGTGAAAATCCAGTGGACTTGACGAAACTTTCCAAGGAAGAGATTCGCAAAATGCGTAATGATCTTCAGTTGATTTTCCAAGACCCCTATTCATCTCTGAATCCAAGAATGACTGTAGGTCAGATTATCACCGAAGGTTTAAAAGCACACAATCTCATTAAAAAAGATGATAAAGATAGCCAAAAATACATTTTGGATGTGATGGAAAAATGTGGTCTAGCGCCCTATTTCGTACACCGCTATCCTCACCAGTTTAGTGGTGGGCAACGTCAACGTATTGGTATTGCACGTAGCGTTGCGTTAAATCCAAAATTCATCGTGGCGGATGAGCCAGTTTCTGCTCTTGACGTTTCAATTCAGTCTCAGATTATCAATCTGCTTCTGGACCTCAAAGAGCAAGAAAACCTCACCTATCTCTTTATCTCCCATGACCTCTCTGTTATTAAGTATATTAGTGATAGAGTGGGGGTTATGTACCTGGGTAACATTGTTGAGCTTACAGAGACAAAGAAACTCTATGAGCATCCAATGCATCCTTATACAGAAGCGCTTCTTTCTGCTATTCCAACCACTGATGTTGAGAATAAAAAGAAGATTAAGATTCTGGAAGGAGATATTCCCAGCCCCATTAACCCACCATCGGGATGTAAATTCCACACACGCTGTCGCTATTGTACAGAGGTCTGTGTAGAAGTTGTTCCTGAAATGAGAGAACTTGAGCCAGGTCACTTTGTGGCTTGTCATCACCCACTAGGGATGGAGTAAATGTTTTATCGACGAAGAATAGAAGAAATCTTTGAGAAAACCTCAGAGAAGAATAGAGAAAAAAGAGAAGAGATCTTCGGTGAAGAGGATGACTATGATCTTGATCAATACAAGCATCAAGTCCATCTTGAACCAGGAGATTTATTCGCCATGATCATTGGAGGCTATTATGCCTTTTGGCCCATTTTCCTTGCTCTGTTTATCATTCTCTTCCTCGTTCGACCTCCATGGTAAAAGCTTATCCCTTTGAGTCTTTGACTCAGAGGGCTTTTTTTGTTGAGAGATAATCCTTCTCTCGTTTGTATGTAGACTATTCTAGCCTCTTAATGAGAATTGATTGATTACCTTTACATGACTCAATTCTCCTTGTGAGAAAGGTGTTATGTAAATGGATGGTAGTTATCTCTTATGAGATATTTAATTTTTGTTGCATAAAAAACCCGTTCCAAACTGAGTTTGAACACCTCTTTTATAGATAGGTGCTTTTATGCCATAATAAGAGGGGTAGCTATGGAAATGGAAAGTGATTTCATCAATAGATGTCTTGCTTAGGAAAAAATAGCAAGCAAAGTTGGTAGAGGTCATGGTTGAGGTATTTGCACTTTATCATGACATTGGGTATAATACTATTAGTTAAAGAATTAGCAATCTCAGAGGAGGTAGGAAGTGGCCTATTCATTACTTAAGTGGGAAGTTGAAGGAAACATCGGTCTTTTAACCATCAACAGCCCATCTACACTGAATGCCCTAAACAGCGCAGTACTTACCGAGCTGGAAGAGTGGGTTGACACAGATGCAAAAGACGAAGTTCTCCGCGCCATTGTGATAACAGGTGAAGGAAAAGCCTTTGTTGCAGGTGCTGACATCAAAGAAATGTTACCCCTAGATGCAACTGGAGCCATGGCATTTGGAGTACACGGAGCGAGAGTCTTTAGAAAGATTGAAAAACTTTCTGTTCCTGTCATTGCAGCTGTTAACGGTTTTGCTTTAGGTGGAGGATGTGAACTAGCTCTTGCATGTGATCTACGCATTGCATCGGATCGAGCTAAACTGGGACAACCTGAAGTAGGTCTTGGTATTACACCAGGATTCTCCGGCACCATTCGTCTACCACGTGTAGTTGGTGTTGCTAAGGCAAAAGAACTTATCTACACAGGAAAAGTAATTCGAGCTGAAGAAGCACTTGAGATCGGACTTGTGAACCAAGTCGTTCCAGCAGAAGAACTGATGGGAACTGCCCTTGATCTAGCAAGACAGATTGGACGCAATTCTGGTTCAGCCGTAAGCTATTCAAAAGAAGCCATTGATCGCGGATTACAGATGGATCTGGATAGTGCCATTCAAGTAGAGAATGATCTCTTTGCACTATGTTTTGCTCATGAAGACCAAAAAGAAGGAATGAATGCCTTCGTCGAAAAACGACAAGCAGCATTTAAATAAGAGGAGGAAATATGAAATTTGGAGTAGTTGGAACAGGAACCATGGGTGCTGGAATTGCTCAAATTCTCGCACAGAATGAACACGATGTAGTGATGATGGCAAGACGAGAAACATCCATTGAGAGAGGTCTCGCAACCATCAACAA
Source organism: uncultured Clostridia bacterium (assembly GCA_945950065.1). Taxonomy (GTDB): domain Bacteria; phylum Bacillota; class Clostridia; order Peptostreptococcales; family Acidaminobacteraceae; genus DTU036. The sequence goes on along the minus strand of CAMFGQ010000012.1, from coordinate 9,531 downwards.
AAACCTATCTAGAAATGTTCAAAAAGAGCGTATGACACAAGAAGAGATGGACACCGTAGTTGCTCGTGTAAAAGGAACAACCAACATAGAAGATCTTCGCGATGTGGACTTCATCATTGAAGCAGCAGCTGAAGATATGGAAGCTAAGAAGACTCTCTTTGGTAAGCTTGATGAGATGCTAGGAGAAGATGTAATCTTCGCTACAAATACCTCATCCCTTTCCATCACAGAGATTGCTTCTGCAACCAACCGACCTGGAAAAGTCATTGGTATGCACTTCTTTAATCCCGTACCTATGATGAAACTCGTTGAAGTTATCAGCGGCGTTGCTACAGATGAAGAAACTGAAAAGCGCGTAACTGATCTTGCTGTTGAACTAGGTAAAACCCCTGTTCATGTAGAAGAAGCTCCTGGCTTTGTCGTTAACCGTGTGCTTATCCCCATGATTAACGAAGCTATAGGCATCTTGGCTGACAGTGTTGCCAGTGCAGAAGATATTGATAACGCAATGAAACTTGGTGCTAACCATCCTATGGGCCCCTTAGCTCTTGGTGATTTAATTGGACTGGATGTATGCTTAAACATCATGGAAGTCCTCTATAACGAGTATCAAGATCCAAAATACCGTGCACACCCACTTCTAAGAAAAATGGTTCGTGCAGGACATCTGGGAAGAAAAACCAAAAAAGGTTTCTTCGCATATTAAAGGCAAAGGGCTTGGAAATCCAAGCCCTTCTATTTTCTCATGACAAAGGAACATTACTTCTAAGTTGAAAGAAATTTGGCTAATAAATGTCATGAATTGCTTTGAATTATTTCATCAAACTTCTTGCAAAGAGAAGTTATATTTCATATAATTAGACTGATCAAGAATACTAAATAGAGGTGCATTTAGAGGGTAGTGACTTCCCTATACGAGAAGACAATCGTGGGAAGCATGAAGGGCTGAATGCCGAAAGGGGAGAGACTTGTCTTGCTCAAACCTTGGTGAAAAGTCCAATGCTTTTCACTGTCATGATTCTCATGGAGCGCTATTTATGTTTTGTTGGAAAACAAACATGTAGGGCTTTTTTTAAGCCCCAAAATCCAAATGGAAAAAAGGGAGGAAAAATGGAATCAACAATCAGACTGAGAATGAGTACAGCAGATGCTCACTACGGTGGAAACCTTGTAGACGGAGCCAGAATGCTAGGTCTATTCGGAGATGTTGCCACAGAACTACTCATCCGACGCGATGGTGATGAAGGACTCTTTGTAGCCTATGACATGGTGGAGTTTAAAGCCCCTGTCTATGCTGGTGAGTTCATCGAAGCAAGAGGAAAAATTGTCAGTGAAGGTGGAAGCAGTAGAAAAATGGAATTTGAAGCCTACAAAGTCATCGTACCTCGCCCTGACATTTCAGATTCAGCCTGTGATGTTCTAGAAGAACCAATCCTAGTATGTCGCGCAAGCGGAACATGTGTTGTACCAAAAGATAGACAACGGAGGTAAAAGTGGAAAAATTAATTATTACGGCAGCAATCTGCGGTGCAGAAGTTACAAAAGAACATAATCCTGCAGTACCTTATACCGTAGAAGAAATTCAACGTGAAGCCAAAAGTGCTTATGATGCAGGAGCAAGTATCATTCACCTTCATGTTCGTGAAGATGATGGAACACCTACACAAGACAAAGAACGTTTTAGACAATGTATTGAAGCAATTCGTGAAGTTGCCCCTGATGTTATCATCCAACCTTCTACAGGTGGAGCTGTTGGTATGACAGACCTTGAGCGTCTCCAACCAACAGAGATCGAAGGCACAGAAATGGCAACCCTAGACTGTGGTACGCTGAACTTCGGTGGCGACGAAATTTTTGTCAACTCTGAAAACACCATTAAAAACTTCGGAAAAATCATGATTGAACGCGGCATCAAGCCAGAAATCGAAGTCTTCGACAAAGGTATGGTGGACTATGCTATTCGTTTTGCTAAGCAAGGCTATATTTTAGAGCCTATGCACTTTGACTTTGTACTTGGTGTACAAATGGCAGCTACTGCAAGAGACCTTGCCTTTATGGTAGACAGCATTCCTGCTGGAAGCACATGGACTGTAGCTGGTATCGGACGTCATGAATTCCCCATGGCTGCCATAGGCATTGCTATGGGCGGTCATGTTCGCGTAGGATTTGAGGACAACATTTACCTAGACCGTGGTGTACTTGCTAAAAGCAATGGTGAACTGGTTGAGCGTGTTGTTCGCATTGCGAAAGAACTAGGAAGAGAAATCGCTACTCCAGCTGAAGCTAGACAAATTCTTGGATTAAAGGAGAGATAAAAATGAATTTAGGATGCAAATACGGTACACATAGAGTCATTGAGCCAAAGGGAGTTCTTCCACAAGCAGCTCAAAAAATTGACAACGACATGAAGATTTATGACAACGAGATTCTTCTTGATGTCATCGCTCTCAACATTGACTCTGCTAGCTTTACACAAATCGAAAACGCATGTGATCATGATGTAGAAAAAATCAAAGAAATGATTATGGGCATCGTGGCTGAGCGTGGAAAAATGCAAAATCCTGTTACAGGTAGTGGTGGAATGCTGATTGCAACCGTAAAAGAAATCGGTGCAGCTCTTAAAGACAAGATTGACATTAAAGAAGGCGACAAAATCGCTACTCTTGTCAGCCTGTCCCTAACCCCACTCAAAATCAACAAAATCAACAAAGTCTACCCAGAAATCGACCGTGTTGAAATTGATGGAACAGCCATTCTCTTCGAGTCTGGCATCTATGCAAAACTTCCTGATGACATGACAGAAAACCTCGCATTGGCAGCTCTTGATGTTGCTGGCGCACCTGCACAAACAGCTAAACTTGTTCGCCCAGGAGACAAAGTTCTTGTTCTTGGCGGTAGCGGTAAGAGCGGTATGATGTGTGTCTATGAAGCGAAAAAACGCGTTGGTCCTACAGGCCGCGTTGTTGCTCTCGTTTCCAGAGAAGAAACCAAAGAACGTCTTGCTAATCTTGGCTATGCTGACGAAATCATCGTTGGCAATGTTCAAGCTCCTATCGAGATCCTTAACAAATCGCTTGAAGCCAACAACGGCGAAGAGTACGATATCGCCATCAATGTTGTAAACGTTCCCAATGCTGAGATGAGCACCATTCTGCCTGTACGTGATGGTGGAATCGTCTACTTCTTCAGCATGGCAACAAGCTTCACCAAAGCAGCTCTTGGAGCAGAAGGCGTTGGTAAAGACGTAACCATGATCGTTGGAAATGGTTATACAAAGGATCATGCAGAAATCACATTAGCTGAACTACGTGAATCCGACAAACTAAAAGAAATCTTCGAGAAACTCTATCTCTAAGATTGGAGGATAAGGTGAATTTAAAAGCGGAAGAACAACGCCATAAAATGTTCCCAGGTGTATCCGATGAAGATTGGAGCAGCTGGCAATGGCAAGTTAAAAATAGAATTGAAACACTAGATCAATTAAAGAAGTACATTCCACTAACAGAAGAGGAAGAAGAGGGTGCGAAGAAAACGCTCGAGACACTTCGTATGGCTATTACGCCTTACTATCTGTCCCTTATCGATCCTGAGAATCCCTTTGACCCTGTACGCAAGCAAGCTGTTCCTACAGCAGCTGAAGTGCATCGCAGTGAGTGGGACCTTCTTGATCCACTGAGTGAAGATGAAGACTCTCCTGTTCCAGGACTAACCCATCGTTACCCTGACCGTGTCCTTTTCTTGATTACAGACCAGTGCAGCATGTACTGCCGTCACTGTACAAGAAGACGCTTCGCAGGACAAACCGATGCTCCTGTCAACAAGGCGCAAATCGATGGATGCATTGATTACATTGCAAGAACTCCTGGGGTACGAGACGTTCTTCTTTCAGGTGGAGACGCACTTCTTATGAGTGATGCACGTCTTGAAGACATCATCTCTAGACTACGTGCAATCCCTCATGTTGAGATTATCCGTATCGGTAGCCGTGTGCCTGTGGTTATGCCTCAACGCATCACCGATGATCTTGTGAACATGTTGAAGAAATACCATCCAGTATGGCTGAACACTCACTTCAACCACCCACAAGAGATCACACGGGAATCCAAAGAAGCTTGTGAGCGCATGGCCAATGCAGGGATTCCTCTAGGAAACCAATCTGTTCTTCTACGTGGAGTCAATGACTGTGTCCATGTGATGAGAAAACTTGTCCATGAACTGGTTAAAATCCGTGTACGTCCTTACTACATCTACCAATGTGACCTGAGCTTCGGTCTCGAGCACTTTAGAACAACTGTATCCAAAGGCATCGAGATTATGGAAGGTCTTCGTGGCCATACCTCTGGCTACTGTGTACCAACCTTTGTTGTTGATGCTCCAGGTGGTGGAGGAAAGACACCTGTTATGCCTACCTACATGATTACACAAAGCCACGACAAAGTGGTTCTACGTAACTATGAAGGTGTCATCACAACCTATAGTGAACCTGATTGCTATGTTCCAGACTGTCATTGTGAAGTCTGCCAAGGCAAAGAGGAAGATAAATTGGAAGGCGTTGCTAGCCTTCTAGAGGGAAGCCAACTGGCACTTGAGCCTACTAAGCTTTCCCGAAAAGAAAGACATGCTGATCGACAGTTTAAGGTCAAATAATCTTTCTTCACTAGCCATTATTGGCATGGAAAAGAACGTGGGTAAAACCACAGTTCTCAATCATCTTATACAAGAAGCCAAGGCGGTGGGGTTTACCCCCACCTTGGCCATTACAAGTATAGGTCGTGATGGGGAAGAAAAAGACCTGGTTACTTCCACCATGAAACCCAAAATCTATGTGTATCCGGGAACCTTGGTTGCTACAGCCAGAGATTTCTTAAAACATTGCGACTTAACCAAAGAAATTCTTGCCACAACAGGTATTTCTACCTCGGTAGGAGAGGTAGTCATTTTTCGCGCCAAGAGTGCAGGCTTTGTGGAAATAGCCGGTCCATCAGGAGTAGAGGATGCAAGGAGAATCAAGGATCTCTTTCTTGAGATTGACGCAGATTCCTTCTATCTTGTGGATGGAGCCCTTTCTAGAAAAAGCACTGCAGGCCATTTTTTAACAGATGGAGCGATTCTGGCAACAGGAGCAGCTCTTGATCACAGCATGGCCAAGGTGGTGGAAAAAACTTTAACCATGGTGGAGATTTTTGAAAGCCCTGAAATTGAGCAGGAAGACCGTCTTCTCATAGAAGAACCACTTTCTACCAGTCGCCTTCTTCTCCTAGGAGAAGGCATCACTACCCTAGAAACCGATCTTGCCTTTACTGCAGCTCGAGAGCTTGCAGAGAAGATCACTCCCTCAACACGACTCATCGCAGCAAGGGGAGTGATTACCGATTCTTTTATTACCACCCTTATGGCCGGAGCAGATCTCCGGGGAAAAACACTGGTCATTGAAGATGCCACCAGGCTATTTGTCGGCACCGATTTATGGAGACGTTTGAAAAGACTTGATCTAGACATTCGTGTTCTCCAAAAAATAAAACTCATCGGGCTGACCATCAATCCCTTCTCGCCTCGAGGTATCCATTTTGATAGTGTTGCCCTAGAGGACGCACTGCGCCAAGGGACGTCCATACCCATTTATGATGTAGGGAGGAAAGATGCTTCTATCAGCAAAAGAACGTAAAGACATTGGTCTTGAGTATGTCCTAGACAAACTCCAGATCATGACTCCCTATGGTGAGAAAAGAAAAAACGAACGAAGGCTCTATCGCCCTGGGGAAAAAGAACTGCTTCAAGAAGAGCTTGAAGCAGTCCTGCTCTTTTATCATCAAAAGGAATCCAGAGCCTATGCCCTCCACGATTTAGAGTATGAATTTTGTAGGGTAAAAGACATTCAAGCATCGGTGGAACGTGCTAAACGCGGTGCCACCTTAGATGAAGTTGAGCTCTTCGAGATGAAGGTGTTTTCACGGGTCATCGGAGAACTCTTGAGAAAACTCAAAGAGATAGAGGTGCCTCAGGGCTTTAAACTGTATTCTCTTGAGACACTGGAGAAAAGATTGGACCCTGAGGGAACCGGCATCCTAACCTTCTATATTTATGATGCCTATAGTGAAGAGTTAACAAGGATTCGAAAAGAAAAAAGAGAACTAGAAGAAAGGATCTACCAGACAAAGGAAGAAGAAAGAGCTCCCCTCTTTGAACAAAGAGCAGAACTCGTCGTTCAGGAGGAAGAGGAAGAAAGGAAGATCCGTAAAGAACTCTCTAGGGATGTGGAAGAAGAGGCTGATGAGCTTCTTCATAACATGGATGCCATCGCTAAGCTTGACCATTGGATTGCTAAGGCAAAGCTTGCCATGGCCTATGGTGGTGTGATGCCCACCTTACTCCATGAATCAGAGATTCACTTGGTCGAGGCTTCCAGCCCTATGATGGAAGACTATTTAAGGGAAGAACTAGCAAGCTTTCAGAAATTAGACATCGATCTTTGCCCAGGGACCACTGTTGTCACAGGAGCCAACATGGGTGGAAAGAGTGTTAGTTTAAAAACGGTTCTCCTCAATGTCATGCTGGTCCATTTGGGGATGCTTCCCTTTGCCAAGGAAGCAAGACTGGGGCTCTTTGATTTTGTCTTCTATTTGGGCGATGACTTTGAGGATGTCAAGGCTGGACTTTCCAGTTTTGGAGCAGAGATTCTGCGTCTACGGGAAGTACTCAAGAGAACAAAAAACGAAGTAGGACTCCTGGTACTGGATGAACCAGCCAGGGGCACCAATCCTAGAGAAGGTAGGGCCATTGTCAAGGGACTAAGCCAACACTTTATGGGAGAAAAAAGTGTCTTGCTGCTTGCAACCCACTTTGATCAAATCCTTGAACCTGGAATGGTTCACTACCAGATTCGCGGATTTGAAGGAGTAGACTTTGAAGCACTAAAGTCCCAATTACTCTTCGAAGAAAAAAAATCTTTAGAAACCATTCGAGCACAAATGGATTATCGATTGGAACCAGTGCTAGAGGAACGAGAAGTTCCCAAAGACGCACTGCATATATGTACATTACTGGGTTTAGATGAGGAACTCATCCAGACCATAAGTCAACTGTTATAGGGAGGAAACATTTGAGCAAATTACATTTGGATGCAACCAAAGTAGAAAAAGCAAGAAACCTTGCTCGACGTATCGCTGAAGATACACAACAATTTGTTGATGCTCATACCACGGTTACCGTGGAAAGAACCATCTGTCGCCTACTGGGCATTGATGGTGTCAATGAAGTTGATGTACCACTGCCCAATGTGGTGGTGGATCAATTGGTAGAAAACAATGCTCTAGGTATAGGAGCTGCCTTCTACATATCCAACGCTATGATTCAAACAGGCAAAACTCCTCAGGAGATTGCTGAAGCCGTAGCCAGTGGAGAACTAGAACTCACCAAATTACCCCTGGCCGATAGCTTTGAGATTCAAGTCAATCTACAAGGTATCGCTCAGGATATGGCAAAGAGAATTAAGAAAAACAGAGAAGAAAGAGAAAGTTATCTCTCACGCTTTGGCGATGCAGAGGGACCTTATCTTTATGTTATTGTAGCCACGGGAAACATCTATGAGGACATTGTTCAGGCAAAAGCTGCAGCAAAACAAGGTGCCGACATCATTGCTGTTATCCGTACAACAGGCCAAAGTCTTCTTGACTATGTCCCCTATGGTGCCACCACTGAAGGTTTCGGTGGAACCATGGCTACACAAGAAAACTTCCGTCTCATGCGTGCAGCTCTAGATGAAGTAGGAGAAGAACTGGGACGCTACATTCGTCTGTGTAACTATTGCTCTGGTCTGTGTATGCCCGAAATTGCAGCAATGGGAGCTATGGAGCGCCTAGATGTCATGCTCAATGATGCCCTTTACGGTATTCTTTTCCGCGACATCAACATGAAACGCACCATGGTGGACCAATATTTCTCCAGAATGATCAATGGTTATGCAGGTGTTATCATCAATACAGGAGAAGACAACTATCTGACAACAGCTGATGCATATGAAGCAGCTCATACTGTGCTTGCTAGCCAGTTTATTAATGAACAATTTGCTTTAATCGCTGGACTTCCAGAGGAACAAATGGGTCTAGGTCATGCCTTTGAGATGGATCCACTCCTAGAAGATGCTTTTGTCTATGAGCTTGCTCAGGCACAGATGGCTAGAGAAATCTTCCCTAAAGCACCCCTAAAGTACATGCCTCCTACGAAGTTTATGACTGGAAATATTTTCCGTGGTCATATTCAGGATGCACTCTTTAACATGGTCACCGTTCTGACTGGTCAAAAACTTCAACTTCTTGGCATGATGACAGAAGCCATCCATACGCCTTTTATGTCGGACCGTTTCCTTGCTATTGAGAATGCTGAGTATATCTATCGAACCATGAAGAGTCTAGGTGATGAGATTCAGTTTAAAGAAGGTGGCATCATGCAAAAGCGTGCAGCCTTTGTTCTTGATGAAGCCATTAAGCTGCTTGAGGAAATGGAAGGCCTTGGCCTCTTCAAATGTTTAGAGATGGGTAAGTTCGGTGATGTAAAGCGACCACAAGACGGTGGAAAAGGACTTGCTGGTGTTACTCTAAAAGAGAAAGAATACTTCAATCCTTTCATTCAACTCTTTCTTGACAAGGAGGTACACTAATGGGTAGCGGACTATATAGTACAAACAAACAAGAGGTTGATAAAACCCTAGATCTTACCAATCTTCGCCCCTACGGCGATACCATGAATGACGGAAAAGTGCAGCTAAGCTTTACTCTTCCCATTAAAGATGATGAGAAAGGCATTGAAGCTGCAAAGGAGCTTGGCAAAAAGATGGGTCTTCGTGAACCACTTGTTGCTTGGCATGAGCCTCTTGATAAAGAGTATACCTTCTATGTGGTCTATGGAAATGTGATTCACGGCGTTAATTATGAAGAAATCCATGTGGATGCCGTAGAGATTGACACCATGACCATGGATGAAACCGATGCCTTTATTAAGGAAAAAATCGGTCGTCCCATTGTTGTCATTGGTGCCAGTACAGGTACCGACGCCCATACCGTTGGTATTGATGCCATCATGAACATGAAGGGCTATGCTGGACACTTTGGGCTTGAACGCTACGAAATGATTGAGGCTTACAATCTTGGTAGTCAGGTAGAGAATGAAGAATTTATCCGCCATGCTGTAGAGAAAAAAGCAGATATCCTTCTAGTGAGCCAAACCGTTACACAAAAAGATGTGCACATTAAAAACATGACTCATCTTGTGGAACTCCTTGAAGCAGAAGGACTCAGAGATAAAGTAATCCTTATTGCAGGTGGACCTCGTGTCAACAATGAACTGGCAAAAGAGCTTGGTTACGATGCAGGCTTTGGTCCAGGAAAATATGCTGATGATGTGGCTACCTATGCTGTAGAGGAATTTGTTGCAAGAGGCATGAAGTAAGAAGCAGACAAGAGCTTATCCATAAGCTCTTGTTTTTTAGTATGACGGGCATACCACTAGTCTATGGTGATAGTCCAAAGGGGCGTA
>CAMFGQ010000011.1 GCA_945950065.1 uncultured Clostridia bacterium | reverse complement strand
AGCACCTGATAACTAAAGCCAAGGACCATTTCGTCGGTTTTTCCGGTAAGGCCATCAGCAGGAGGCTTAAGCAGGAACTTTTCAGGGATATCCAGTTCTCTACCTAGCGCAATGACTTCCTCCGTTGTAAACATGCCCAGTGGAGCAAAGGCACCTGCTGTATCACCATAGATGGTGGCATAACCCACCCAATCTTCGGAAAGATTGGATGTATTGATGACACGACTCTGCTCAATGGATTGGGAGATGGCGTAAAGGAGTGTCATACGCACACGAGGGGGTAAGTTAAGCCGTGTTTGTTGGCTGATGTCTAAGTGATCAAAGAGTGAACTATCCTGGAGTTGTTGATAAAAGGAGTCAGTAATGGGTCCAATGTTCATTTCCGACCAATGAATTCCAAGGTGGACTGCAATTTCACGGGCAAAGCTGATGTCTTTCTGATGGTCATCTGGCATCAGGATGCCGAAGACTTTTTCAGGACCAAGAGCTTTTACCATGAGAGCAGCAGTAACGGAGCTATCTTTTCCACCGGAGATGCCAATGACTGCATGCTTACCTCTTATGGATTCCATTTTTTCCCTGATCCATTGGATTAAGGGATCCAGTGTTTGTGCAGCTGAGAAGTTATCGTTCATGTTGGGTGACCTCCACTTTTAGACCTTTTAAAAGATCAATCGCACTCTCTTTAAGCTTTGGATTAGATGAGGCTGTACATTGGGGGCGTAGTCTTAGTCCTGAGTTTGGAAAGATGTTTTGGACAATGGCGATGTTGGCTAGGACACAGACATTGGTTTCGACACCAATGAACTCAATGTATTCAAAGTCCCTTTTTCTATCCTCAAACTCATCTCTAAATTTCAGAGCTCCCTCTGGAGAGATGCCATAGTGAATCTTTTTGAATTCCTGAGCTTTTTCTAAGTAAGGTTTAAAGTCTGGGTGAATCTCCTCTGCCCATTTGATTTCTTCTTCACTACGCAGAAGATACTCATCTTTTGGATAGATGTTTTTTGTGTAAGCGATGAGTTCATTGTTCTCTATGGCTTGTTCAAACCTTCTGGTCATGGCATCTTTAATGGTCTCAACCTCAGGAAAATAAAACTTACCCTTGGGATCCAAATAATCATTTTGTAAATCAATGGCAAATAGCATGGTTCCTCTTTTCTCTTGTCTCTTTCTAATACTTATCCAGAATGCAGCTGAACAATCCAGAAAAAGTCTAACTAGGGAAGAATCGTTAAGATGAATCTTCTCTGGGTAGCATGAAGACAAGAAAGAATTAATAGGAGGCAGAGATGTCTAAACAAGAAGCAGACAAAAAATACTCCGACAAAGCACAGGATGTGATTGCGAAAACCATGAGAGAGTTTAAAGAGGGAAAACTAAAAACCAGCGCTGGTGAGAAGGTAACCGATAGGGACCAAGCCATTGCCATTGGTATTTCAAGGGCAGAACAAAAAGGCTATAAAGTACCAGGTCAGGACGAGTAAAGAGTATAGAACAAGAGAAATAGATGGTAGGAGACTCCTTGACCAAGGATTAAGCATTTGAATTCCTAGAATGAACTCTTGATTCTGGTGTCTCTTAACTGAACCTTCATGAAGAAGGCTGTCCTGAGATCGATTGCCATGTTAAAAGGGTATAGATGGGATGATGAAAAGAAGAAGGTGAGAGAGATGGAGCAGAGAGAGCGAAGAAGGTATTTGATTAGAAGGCTTTTAGAGGAAAAGAAAGAGTATGCTCATGATGAGATACCAGATGAAGAACAAGAACAGAAAAGGCTCTTAAGGGCACTGATGAACCTTCGTTTACCTGGGTCCATGGATCAGGATTTTTTAAGCATACAGGATGACTATTTGCAAGAAGAGATCAAGGAAAAAGGAATCACTGATCTATCAGAACTCAAGGAATACCAACCGGGCCTCTTTTTATGGCAAGGTGACATCACGACCCTTCGCTGTGATGCCATCGTCAATGCTGCTAATGCTGGCATGACCGGATGTTATGTACCAAATCATGGCTGCATTGATAATGCCATTCATAGCTATGCTGGAATCCAGCTTAGAGATGAGTGTGCTAATCTGATGCATGCCCAGGGGCATGATGAACCTACAGGCAGTGCAAAGATCACAAGAGCCTACAACTTACCCAGTAGCTATATCCTCCATACGGTTGGTCCCATCATTCATGGTGAAGTCAGGGAACTAGATATGCTGCTCTTGGCCAGATCCTATTTATCTTGTTTAAACCTAGCAGAGCAGCATGAACTGAAGAGTATTGCCTTTTGTTGTATTTCCACTGGTGAGTTTCGCTTTCCCAATCAGTTGGCAGCGGAGATTGCTGTGAACACAGTGAAGGGGTTTATGAAAAAGAAAACAAGCATCCAAAAAGTGATTTTTAATGTCTTTAAAGATGAGGATCGAGAGATTTATGAGAGACTACTTGACGAATCTAAATGAATTGAAGAAGCAAGTGAATGAAACAGATACAATTGTGATCGGAGCAGGCTCTGGACTCTCAACAGCAGCAGGCTATGCTTATTCAGGAGAACGCTTTGAGCGATACTTTGGGGACTTTATTGAGAAGTATCACTTCACTGATATGTACACAGGTAGCTTTTATCCCTTTCCTTCTCTTGAAGAATACTGGGCATGGTGGAGTAGACAGATCTACTACAATCGCTATGTAGACCCACCAAAGGATGTCTATCAGAAGCTACTCAAGCTTATTGAGATGAAGGAGTATTTTGTGATCACCACCAATGTAGATCATGCTTTTCAGCGAGCAGGTTTTGATAAGAACAGACTCTTCTATACACAGGGGGATTATGGATTGCTTCAGTGTAGTGAGCCTTGTCATGAGGCTACCTATGACAATGAAGAGCTTGTGAGGAAGATGATGAAGGAGCAAAAGGGGATGAAGATCCCTTCTGAACTGATTCCCTATTGTCCTCGGTGCAAAAAGCCCATGAAGATGAATCTTCGAGCTGATCAGAGCTTTGCACAAGATCAAGGTTGGTATGAAGCAAAGAATCGCTATGAGGCTTTCGTCCAAAAACATGGAGAGGAGAAGATCCTTTTTCTTGAACTAGGTGTAGGTCACAACACCCCTGTATGGATTAAATATCCCTTTTGGAAGCTGACGGAAAAAAATATGAAGGCATTTTATGTCTGTATCAATCAAGAAGAGGCTTATATGCCTCTACAGATCAAGGAGCGTTCATTACTCCTTAATGAGGAGATTGGAAAGGTCCTTGATGATCTAGATGTAGAGATAAAGTAAAACAAAGAGAAGAAAGAGAGAGCATGGAAAAACACATCATCACTGGAAAAGAGGATCTTCTATTCGAAGATGTAGTAAAAATCTATCAAAAGAATAGAGAGTATTTTTCGACCTGTGGTACAGAGGAAATAACGAGAGAGGTCGTTGAACATGATCTAGAAAGTCTTCCACCAGGCATCAGTGCAGAGCAAAAAGAGCTTTCACTTTTTCTAGAGGAAGATGTGCCCATGGCTGTAGTGGACCTTATTAAAGGCTTTCCTGATGCTGAGAGCTTTTATCTTGGGTTACTCCTCGTTGATGGGGAAAAGCACGCTCAAGGCTATGGTTCTACTATCTATTCCTTGATTGAGAAGGAAATGAAAACAGAGGGCTATAAGCGTGGTCAGCTGGGTGTGTTAGAGAGGAATCCTAAGGCCATCCTGTTTTGGGAAAAGATGGGCTACCAAAAAAAGGATACAGTCTATGCCAAAGTAGGACAGGAGAACAACTGTGCCATTTATGTGATGGAAAAAAGCTTTGAGTAGAATAGCTTAAGGAGGCAGCAGATGCGGATAGACATGTTTAGAGACATGCAAGGTAACATTTTAGATGTAGGTGGAGGAGGAGAGGGGATCATCAGTGCGCTCTATAGGGAGAGGGTCACAGCCATTGATATTAGAAAGGACGAATTGGATGAAGTCCCTTATCCTTCAAGAAAGCTTGTCATGGATGCTTCATCTATGGAATTTGAAGAGGAATCCTTTGATCATGTGTGCTCTTTTTACAGCATGATGTTTGTTAGTAAAAAGAAGCATCTGAAGGTTCTTTCTGAAGTCTTTCGTGTTCTAAAATCTGGTGGCTCTTTTTATCTTTGGGATGTGAACATTGATAGAGCTTATCCAGAAGCTTTTCTTGTTTCTCTTGATGTACACACAACGGTTGGGAACTTCACTCCAACCTATGGGATTATAGAGGAAGATGCTGTTCAAAGTGCCAATTTGTTCAAAGAATTCTGTAGAAGCTTAGGATTTAGACTTGTTGAGGAATCTGAGCAAGAAGAGCATTTCTTTCAACACTGGATTAAAGCGCCCATGAATAGGTGATCATCTAGCTTTCTTCGATCATTTCAGTACTTCTGAGAAGGCTATTAAGTTATTAGAGTAAACTCTCGGCTTCTCAAAATGCACATCATGGCCACTTCGAACATGAACCACTCTATTTGCAGGAAGTAGGTCGTGAACACGCTTACAATCTTCTTCATTAAGTGCGGCCAGAAGAAGATCTTGTTTTTTATCATAGCGCGTTGTTGCTTTAATAAAAAGGCTAGGACATTGAATTTTTTTCAGAGTTTCTTCATGACTAAAGTTTTCGAAAAATGAATCATCAATAAACCCAACGGAAAGCTGTAGATCATAAGGATGAGCTAGTGACTCCCAAATTCGATTAATTTGTGTTCCTGCCCAAGGGATATAGGGGAGTACAGTGGGGTTTTCTTTACGCTGCTCAATCACTTTCTCTGTAAAGACCTTCCATAATTTACCAAAGTACCTTTTCCAATAGGATCTTGGCATATAGTAGCAAAGGTAGTCTTTTTCTTCGTCTTGCTTTAAAAAAGCATCAATATTTTTAAAAGTATCAACCCATACATATGTATTTTCCTTGCGACCTGGTTCAGTTGTAAAAAAAGGTGGATCTTCAAGAATGATTCCACGCACAAGGGATGGATGTCTTGCTGCAAGGCAAGCTGTGATTAACCCCCCTGAAGAGTGTCCAGCAACCACTGCAGGACCATCGAAAACATTTTTTATGAAGACGGCAAAATCGTCAGCGATTTGTTGGATTCGATAATCCTTTTTATTCCAGCTACTCTTTCCGTGCCCATGGCAATCAACCGCAACAACATGATATGTGGATGCTAGATCTAGAAGGACAGGACCATAATCTTGCCAGATACTTCCTTGGCCAGGAAGGAGCAGTAAGGGAATTCCATTTTTAGGTCCTTCTGCATAGTGGATGTGTAGTCCTTCACGAAGAGAGAGATCTTTTTCAACAAAACCATGATCCAATGCTTTCTCAATGTGTTTGAAGTAATAATTTTTTGATGTGATTGAATAGAGAAGGGCGCGAAGGAGAAAATTGCAGATAATTCCTACTATTAATGGCAAAAGGAAATACAATAAAGCATACTTTAGGAAAATAGGCACTTTAGCCTCCTTTCTTTTTTTGTGGAAAAACATCATGAAAAAGTTCTTCGTAGTCTGCGGGATCAACAAGTGCAATGCCACGCTCCACATCAGCTAATAGGAGAAGAGTGTCCCCTGGTTTGAGTCCGAAGAGTTGACGCACCTCTTTAGGAATCACGATTTGGCTCTTGGGACCAAGTTTTGCTAATCCAGCATATCTTTTTTTTGAAAAATCCATTTGTTGTCCTTTCCATCGAATCGATCGTATTACTTGTATTACTTTTCTTAATTATACAACTTAATGTTTTCTTTTTCAAGAGGAATCAAGACATATCCTTTGTGCATTCACCACTAAAGTTCATAGAAATTACCGAGTCGTTCAAATGAAGGAAAAGCAAGGCAAAAGAGGTTAAAGTCTGGATCTGGCTATTTATACCTCACTAGTGCTATAATAAAAACAGAGGTGAATGATATGGTAAGACTAAGAAAATCCTTCTAAATAATAGAAGGAAAAATGATGAATCCTTCTATTATTCTCAGATGAGTAATTAGGAGGTAAGATGAAAAAGTATATGTATAAACATAAGGGATATCTGATGCTTTCGTTATTCTGTTCGCTTTTGGCAGCTGTCTTAGCTGTTCGTGTACAGTTTTTAAAAGGAGATGTCCTTGATTTAGCGTTGTCAAAAAACTTTGATCAAACCATGGCCAAAGCATTTGTTTTAGTGCTATTTATCCTTATGGAGATTGGCTTTTACTATCTTTATGATCACATGAGGGGACGCTTTGCGGTTGTCTCAATCAGAGAGCTTAGAGAAGATTTCTTTGGAAGTCTATTGAAAAAAAGATATCCAGATTATCTCAAGGTCAACCAAGCTGAGTATTTGGCTAAGTATACCAATGAGATGGAGATCATTGAGAATCAGTATTTTAGTACAATTCCTATGTTTGCTGAAATTCTGATTAAGATTATCATGGTCAGTGGTTCTCTTTTTATTCTAGACTACAGAATTGCTTTCATTACACTGCTTCTACTCACAACGCCACTTTATGTGCCAAAGCTTGTTGAGAAGCATCTACAACGCGCACAGATGGATTATGTAGAAAGCTTTGAGAAGCATCTCAATCTTGTCAATGATTGGCTAAAGGGATTTGAACTCATTAAGAATTTTTCTGTAGAAGATAAGGTTCTTAAGAAATTTGCTTTCTCTAATGAGCTAACCATGGGAAAGAATCTTAAGAAAAGACAGATGGCGAATCTAACGAGATCCATCTCTTCGATCCTATCCTATATGTCTCACTTCATTATCCTTACCTTTGCAGCTTACTTGGTGCTAAGGGGAGAGTTTACTGCAGGTAAATTCTTCATCTCCATTGGCATGATTGACCAATTATCCTATCCCATCATTAGCCTTTCCTACTTTTTGCAGGATCTTGTTTCTGTAGGTCCTGTCAATGCAAGGATGATCAAGTTCATGGAAAGCAGTAAAGAGGATCAGGTTGAACCTGGCATAGACTTGGAAGGATTTGGTGAAATCACTTTCCAAGATGTGTCCTTTGGCTATGGCGAAGAAGAACTACTGCAAAACCTCAACATGACCTTTAAGAAAAATAAGCGTTATCTTCTCCAGGGACCTAGTGGTTCTGGAAAAACCACCAGCATGAATTTACTGCTGGATTATGATAAACCTTCAGAAGGTCATATCTTTGTTGATGGATATGAAGTTCATGAGATTAAACATCTCAACAAGCTCTTTACTGTGATGAGACAAGATGCTGTTCTGTTTCAAGAGAGTTTGAGGACAAATCTATCTTTATACCAAGAGATCGATGATGAAAAATTGATTGAAGTCCTAGAACAAGTTGGATTAAAGAAGTTTGCTTCAAAAGATAAACTTGACATGCAGATAGAAGAAGACGGAAACAATCTTTCTGGAGGAGAGAAGAGGAGAATTACACTTGCAAGAAGCTTGCTCAGGGAAGCACCACTGATGATTTTGGATGAACCTCTTGCCAATCTTGATGCGGAGAATGCCAGCTCCATTGAGGATCTCCTTTTGTCCATTCAAGATCGAACCATGATTGTCATTTCCCATCAGTTTTCTCCCTCTAAACGTTCTGATTTTCAAGAGATTTATTCTTTTTCAAGATGATTTTAGGAGATAGGGGGCTTTGCCCCCTATTCATCCCTAGCTTTTACGAGAAGAATAGGGGATCCCCAATGGGCCTTTGTCTTTACACTCTATCTCTTAATGATTAGGGGAAAGAAGGAATTACGAAACAAGCAAAAGATTGAAAAGTACCATAATTTCCCGAAAATAATCCTTGTCAAGCCCTTTAAATTGTGCTAGTATAACCTAGATGCTCGTACTAGGTTATAAGCGACACACCTAAGCGGCATGGAAGATTATTTTAGGAGGAAAAGATGTACGCAATCATTGAAACTGGTGGACAACAGTTCAAGGTCCGTGAGGGCGATGAAGTCATTGTTGAAAAGCTTCCCTTTGAAGAAGGCGAAGAAGTTACCTTTGACCGAGTATTAGCCCTAGTTGGCGATGAAGCCAAATTTGGTACACCTTTAGTAGAAGGTGCGAAAGTAAAAGCAACTGTAGTAGAACAAGGAAGACACGATAAGGTTATTATCTTCAAGTATCATGCAAAGAAAGATTTCCGCAAGAAAAAAGGTCATCGACAACCTTATACACTTGTGAAAATCGACGCCATCGAAGCTTAATGATCGAAGTCGTTTTTGAACGTCAGGGTGATCGACTGGTAGCCTTTCGTTCACGGGGCCATGCAGGAGCTGCAGATCCCGGAGAAGACATTGTCTGTGCTGCAGTGAGTGCTCTTCTCTTTAGTGTGGTGAATACCCTTGAACACTATCACGTCTTAACCGATGTGAGGGTAGGTAAGAAAGGTTTTCTCAGCTGCGAGATCAAAGAGGATGATGGAATGAGAAAAGAAATCCAAGCCATTCTCAGTGTCGCGCACATTGGTATTACTGGAATCGTTCAAGAATACAGCGAGTTTATTTCCATGGAAGTGATAGATAGGAGGATCATGTCATGTTAAGAATGGATTTACAATTCTTTGCAAGTAAAAAAGGTGTTGGTTCCTCTAAGAACGGTCGTGACTCCATTGCAAAACGTCTTGGCGTTAAGCGTGGAGAAGGATGTCATGTAAATGCAGGCTCCATCATCGTTCGTCAACGAGGAACAAAAATTCATCCCGGCAACAATGTAGGCCGCGGTGGTGATGATACCCTTTTTGCTCTTACAGAAGGCATCGTTCGTTTCGAACGCCTTGGTAAGAAAAGAAAACAAGTCAGTGTATATGCTGAATAAACTCATCCTTGTGGTGAGTTTTCTTTTTTAGGAGCAACTTATGTTTATCGATAAAGCAGAAATCCTTGTCCGAGGAGGACGAGGTGGAAACGGTAGCGCAGCTTTTCGTAGAGAGAAGTTTGAGCCCAAGGGTGGACCCGACGGGGGAGACGGTGGTCGTGGAGGCCATGTGATTGCCCGTGTGGATACGGGAATGCACACCCTGATGGACTTCCGCTACAAACGAAAATTTATCGCCTCCAATGGCGAAAATGGTCAAAAGAAAAAATGCCATGGCAAGGGAGGCAAGGACATTTACCTGCGCTTTCCTCAAGGTACAGTGATCTTTGAAAAAGAAACCGGAAAACTATTGGCAGACCTTAGTGAACCCGATGCACAGGTCATCCTCGCCCAGGGTGGTCGAGGTGGTAAAGGCAATGTTCACTTTAAATCCAGCATCAACCAAGCCCCAGACTATGCACAACCAGGGCAAGAAGGTGAAGAATTTTCACTTGTCCTTGAACTCAAGAGCATAGCAGATGTAGGGCTTATTGGTTTTCCCAATGTTGGCAAGAGCTCGCTACTTGCCCGCATCACAAAAGCCAATCCCAAAATCGACAATTATCCCTTCACAACCCTTACACCTAATCTAGGTGTGGTGGAGGTCATCAGTGGCAAAAGCTTCATCATGGCAGATATCCCTGGTCTCATAGAAGGAGCCAGCGAGGGCATCGGTCTTGGCCATGACTTTCTTCGTCATGTAGAGCGTACGAGACTTCTGGTTCATCTTGTTGATGTAGGTGGCTATGTGGAAGAAGGCAGAAGTCCTCTTTCTGATTATCAGGTCATTGAAAAAGAACTGGCTGAATTTAGTCCCGAACTGGCAAAAAGACAAGAAGTCGTTCTTCTAAATAAGGTAGACCTTTCTCCCGATGAAAGTGCACTCATTGCATTAGAAGAGTACTTAAAGGAGAAAGACAAGCTCTTTTTCAGAACAAGTACCGTAACAGGTGAGGGCATTGATGAAGCCATGAAGCTTGTAACAACCCTTCTCGACGAGATCGAACCCATTGAACTCTATGAGGGTGTTGAGAGTTATGAACGTGAAGGCAGAGATACTACCATTCACTACTATATGGAGGATGGAGAGTATTGTGTAGAAGGAGAACCAATTTCGGGACTCCTGCGTGCCACGGATTTCTTAAGCTATCAATCCGAAAAACGCTTCGAAGTAAACCTCAAAAAAATGGGTGTCTATGATAAACTAAGAGAGATGGGTATACAAGAAGGTGACATCGTACGCATTGAAGGCTATGCCTTTGAATACAAGGAGTAATCATGACAGGAAAAGAAAGAGCGTATTTAAAAAAGCTAGCTCATGAAAGAAAGCCAATTCTTCAATTAGGAAAAGAAGGCATGAGCGACAACTTCTTAAAAGAACTGGATGCAGTTCTTGAAAAGTTTGAACTCATCAAAATCGATCTTTTGCCCAGCGCAGGAGAGGATAAAAAAGAACTCACCGAAGCCATTTTGGAGGAGACAGGTGCAGAATTTATTAGTCAAGTAGGAAGAAAGCTTGTCATTTATCGCGAAAGCACAACCCTTCCTCGTCAAGACAGACTTAACCCCTCCAGGAAAGCCTGATGAAAATCGGCATTCTTGGAGGTAGTTTTGATCCTGTACATTACGGTCATCTCCTCTTAGCCCAGTATGCTCTAGAAGAATTAGAGCTCCATGGGGTTCTTTTTATGCCAGCAAAGCAACCTCCTCATAAAGAGGAAGATCAGCTTTCGTCCTTTGAGGATCGTTTAGCTATGCTTAAGATCGCCTTTGAAGGTAAAGCTGAATTTGACATCACCACTGTAGAACAGGAGCGTGAAGGACCCAGCTACACCTATGATACCTTGCGTCTACTTCGTCAAGAGCAACCAGAAACCGAATTTGTCTTTCTGATTGGTGCAGATAGCTTAATGACCTTAGAAAAATGGTATCGAGCTGAGGATCTTCTGAGAGAGTTTTCCTTTGCCGTAGCTCCTCGACCTGGAAGAAGCAAGGAAGAGATTCAGTTTGTAGCAAAAGACTTAGAGGAAAAGTATGCTTCAAGCCTAAAGGTCATTGATTCACCTTATATTGAGATTTCCTCCACGGCGCTTCGTAAGCGTGTCAGAGAAGGAAAATCTCTTCTTTATCATGTTCCAGGGAAAGTGAGGGAGTATATTGAGGAGAAGAAACTCTATCAAAAGGGCTAAGGCTCTTGCTCACCGCTATCTCAACAGATCCCGCTATCTACATAGCCTTTCCGTGGCAGAGATGAGTTTAGCGCTACAGGAGCTCTGGGGAGGAGATAGGGAGCTGCTTGTTAAAGCAGCCCTCCTTCACGATCTTGGCTATGCTTTTGGTGGAAAAGCATTAACTCATGCAGGAATTGGTGCTAAACGTGTGGCCATGTTAGGATTTGAGCAGGATGTTGTCTCCATCATTGGCTGTCATACCGTGGGAAAAAAGGGTATGAATCTTGAGGAACAACTTGTTTTCCTGGCTGATGGGATAGAAGAAAGAAGAAACTATCCAGGAGTGGAAGAGATACGCTGGCTGGCATTTGTGGATCGAACCGAAGCCTTGCTTTCCTATCTTGCTTCTACAAGGAAGTATCTGGAAGAACAAGGAAAAGAAATACATAGAAATAGTCTTCTGATGATAGAAGAGTTAGAAATGGAGAAAGAATGGAAGAACTCGTAAAAAAAGTAGCTGCATTTATTGAGGAAAAACAAGGAAGTAAGGTAGGCATCTATGATGCACGAAGTGGTGCATTAGCTGACTACTATGTGATTTTTAGTGCAAAGAACAAGCGTCATTTAAAGGCGGTTGCCAAGGACTTGGAGAAGTTTGTAGAAGACCAAGGCTTACCTTTGTATATTCGTCAGGGGACAGAAGAAGGTGGGTGGATTATCTTGGACTTCTATGATGTGATTATCCACTGTTTTGAACCAGAAACAAGGGAATTCTATCACCTAGAGCGTCTGTGGGAAGCCATGCGCATATGAGAAAGGTTTCCTTTTTCATCCTTCCTCTTCTTCTTGCCGTGTTCTTCCTGCCTAGGGTGGTTCCTTATGTTTTTCCTGGCTCCTCCCTTTTTCCTTCCGATGAACTTCGCATTGTAGAAAGTTATCAGGGGAGTATGGAGGAGGTGATTGCGAAACTCGAGGCAAAATTTGGTCCTTTTGAAGAGGAGCTTCACCTTGAGAATGCAGCCTGGTTAAAGGCCAAGCCTTTTTCCATTCAGATCTTGGAAGATAATTATCTCCAGGGAGATTATGTCGCATTGATTTCATTTTAAACTTGGGGGTTGTGGTGACGAAAAAAGATTATCTCTTGATTCAAAATCCTGTTGCAGGAAGACAAAAGAATCAAGGATGGGTAGGGGTTCTCCTGCAAAAACTACGTGAAGCAGGCTATAGTTTTGATCTCATTGAGACCAAGTACCCCAATCATGCAACCGAAATTGCAGAAAAAGAAGCTGGGAATTACCATTATGTGGTGGCAATCGGTGGAGACGGAACCATCAATGAGGTAGCCAAGGGCCTCCTCCTTGCTGGTGAAGGGATTTTGGGGATCTTGCCCATTGGAAGTGGCAATGATCTTTACCGCAGTGTTTCAGGTAAAGTTGAGCCTGCTCAGTCCATCGACAACCTGATTGCCCAGCGAACAAAAAAGATTGATGTTGGGGTGGATCAAAAGGGACGCTATGTCTTTAACATAGCTAGTATAGGCCTTGATGCTTTTACCACCAATCTGCAACACAAACTAAAAAAACATTTACCTGGGACACCAGGCTATGTGGCTGCTCTTCTCTATAGCATGCTTGCCTATCGTAAACAGAAGCTACGGGTGCGTCTTGATGACACATGGATTGATGCCAAAAATATGCTCTTGTGCTTTGGCGGTGGGAAGACCTATGGTGGAGGTATCCAGATCATGCCATGGGCCAAATTGGATGATGGTTATTTCCATGTGGTGAATGTGATTGATTTATTGAACTTTGCGCTGATTTTGTTGTCTCCAACCATTATCTTTGGACAACATCCCAAGATCAAGCGTTATGTAAAAGTATATAAAGCAAAAGAGATTGAAATCATCGGAAAAGATCTAATCCTCAACATTGATGGGAACATTTATCCCAAAGAGGATCATTTTCTCTTTCGAATCTGTCCACAGAAACTAGAAGTGATTTATTAAAAAGGAGTTTACTATGGCAAATGTATTTATCTTTGATCATCCTCTGATTCAACACAAAGTAACCTTACTTAGGGATGTGGAAACCCCACAAAAGGAGTTCAGAGAACTGGTAGAAGAAGTATCCATGCTCATGGCATATGAAGTGACCAGAGATCTACCCTTAAAAGAAGTGGATCTGATCACTCCCATTGGACCGACACGACAAAAGAAACTGGCTGAACAGAAGATTGCCTTAGTACCTATTTTACGTGCTGGCCTTGGCATGGTCAGTGGCATGCAAAGCATTCTTCCTCAAGCAAGAGTAGGGCATATTGGGCTCTATCGTGATCATGACACCATGGAACCAGTTGAGTATTACTGTAAACTTCCTGAGGACATAACAGAAAGCGAAGTAATCCTTTTGGATCCTATGCTTGCCACGGGTGGTAGTGGCATTGCAGCCATTGAGTTTCTTAAAGCGAGAGGCGTTAAGAAAATTCGCTGGGTCTGCATCATTGCCTCGGAAGAAGGAGTACGTGTACTACACACTGCTCACCCTGATGTTCCTATTTTCTGTGCTGCAGTAGATCCCATCCTCAATGAGGAAGCCTATATTGTGCCTGGTCTAGGTGATGCCGGGGATCGACTCTTTGGTACAAAATAATCAACATGATGATTCGAAGAATTCTTCGAGTTGTTCTTCTTGGTTTTCTTCTTGGCCTTGGGATTTTGGTGTTGCAGCATCGCTTTGACATCCCTAGTGAAACCATTCGCTACTGGTATCCTCGACTTGGTATTGCTGTGGTGATTCTTTCGGCTCTGGGATACAGCTATTACCTCAGAAGGTTTCACAAAGCATTGTATAGCCTAGTAGAGAAGTATCATACAAAAGATAGGGAAGCCTTTTTAGAGGAAAACCTTAAACTACTCGATCGAACAAAAAACAAAACCCACCGTGCACTGGTAAAGCTCAACCTCTCTGCAGCCTATGCTGAATTAGGTCGTTTTCAGGAGGCAAAGGAACTCCTAGATGGGATTCCTGAAGCTAGGCTGACAGGAGTGAATCAATATGTGCGCATTGTAAACCTGACCTACATGAACTTTCGTCTTGGTCATAAACAAGAAGCACTGGATCTTATCGATGCCCATCGTGATCAACTTCTTGCCCTGGAGAAGAGGGGCCTGATGCTCTCTCAAAGCATTGAGGTGAACTTCATCTATGAAGCTGTAGCAAAAGGGGAGATCCAGCGCGCAAAAGAGCTGATTGATGCCTTTCAGAAGAAAGACTATGCCTATCATCTCGACAAAGATATGGAAGAGTTGAAACGACTCTTAGAAGAATAATGGACATGACTATGGAGCAAATGAAAAGAAGACCAGCTAGAAGAAGAGCAAAGAGAATTCTTTTCGTCTTGCTCTTTTTTCTCTTTCTCCTATGGATTTATGTAGGCAATACAAGAATTCAAATCACAGAGCTGACTTATACAAGTAAGAAGCTTCCACAAGCCTTTGATGAATTTCGTATTGCCCATCTTTCCGATGTTCATAACGGGCAGTTTGGAGAGAAGCAAAACCATCTTCTTGAACAACTCGAAAAAACCCGACCGGACATCATTGTTATTACGGGCGATCTGATCGATTCTCGAAGACCCTCCCTATCACCCGCCATGGAGCTCATTGAAGGTGCTGTAAAGATAGCTCCTGTTTACTATGTCACGGGAAATCATGAAGCAAGAACCAGGGTCTTTACATCTCTAAAAAAGGAGCTTGAAGAAGCAAAGGTACATCTGCTTGATGATAGCATCCTTCCCCTTACAAAGGATCAGGCATCCATCCATATCATGGGTCTTCGCGATCCTGAGTTTTTCTCCCTCTCTTCTAGGGAAGAAACAAGCTGGATGTTCTTGTCTAAACTGGAAGAGATGAAAAAGGAAAGTCAAGACTTCACTATTCTCTTATCCCATCGACCTGAACACTTTGCCACCTATGTGGAAAGTGGAGTCGATCTGGTCTTTAGTGGTCATGCCCATGGAGGTCAGTTTAGGATTCCCTTTATTGGTGGACTCATTGCCCCACATCAAGGGTTTTTTCCTAAGTACACCTCAGGCCTCTATCAAGAAAAGAACACAACCATGGTGGTCAGTAGAGGCATTGGCAACAGCATTATTCTGGTTCGCGTGAACAATCCACCAGAGATCATTCTTTTGGAGTTAAGGAAAGGGGAGTAATGGGATGTTTATCTTTAGTATCAACCTTGCACTGATTCAATGATTTGTGTCTTTTTTCTTGCCAAAGCAAGGATTGTTTTGTATACTTACTCTAGTTAAATAGAGCTGGACTAGTAGGAAAGAAGAAGCTTATAGAGAGTAGCTGGTTGGTGGAAAGCTATGGGGGACTCTTTCTGAACTCACCAATGTATGGAGCTCGTCTTCCTTATGGGACGCAAAGTGGACTTAGTCAACTGAGGTGGTACCGCGCTGATAGCGCCCTCAGAACGAGTCCTTTTTTATTGAAAGGAGTACTATGAAACCATATAATTTCACAGAAATCGAAAAGAAATGGCAGCAAATCTGGGAGGAAGAAGAAACCTTCAAGGTGATGGAAGATCATACCAAGGAAAAAGACTATATTCTGATTGAATTTCCCTATCCATCTGCCCAGGGACTTCATGTAGGCCATCCACGTAGCTATACAGCACTGGACATTGTGGCGAGAAAACGAAGAAGAGAAGGAAGAAATGTTCTATTTCCCATCGGTTTTGATAGCTTTGGCCTTCCTGCAGAAAACTATGCTATTAAAACCAAGATTCACCCTCAAGTGGTGACAGAGGAGAATATTGGACATTATACTCGTCAGCTAAAAAGCATTGGCTTTAGCTTCGATTGGTCACGTTGTGTCATCACCAGTGAGCCTAAGTATTACAAATGGACCCAATGGATCTTCCTACAACTGCTCAAACACGGCCTTGCCTACAAACACAAAATGGACATCAACTTCTGTCCTTCCTGTAAAGTTGGCCTCGCCAATGAAGAAGTGGTGGCAGGAGCCTGTGAGCGATGTGGTGAAACCGTAGTTCGTCGTGAAAAAGAGCAGTGGATGCTGCGTATTACAAACTATGCACAGCGTCTCATTGATGATCTAGATGATGTTGACTATCTGGATCGCATTAAAGCCCAGCAGACACACTGGATTGGTAGAAGTCAAGGTGCAACGGTCTTCTTCCCCATTGTGGATACAGAAGAAAAACTAGAGATTTATACAACACGCCCCGATACGATTTATGGTGCCACCTATATGGTCATGGCTCCAGAACATCCACTTATCGATGAGTACAAAGAGCGTATCAAGAATTTTGATGCTGTAGAAGACTATCGCCATGAAGCCAAGCATAAGAGTGACTTTGAACGAACCCAACTGGTTAAAGAGAAAACCGGAGTTAAATTAGAGGGACTGGTTGCCTTTAATCCCATCAGTGAAGAAGAGATTCCCATCTATATTTCTGACTATGTCATGATGGAATACGGTAGTGGAGCCATTATGGCTGTTCCTGCCCATGACCAGCGTGACTATGAATTTGCTCAGGCCTTCGGTGAAAACATCCGTCCTGTTGTCAGTGGTGGAGATCTTGAGAAAGAAGCATATACTGGAGAAGGGGAGATCATCAATTCACCTCTTATCAATGGATTAAGTGTTGATGATGCCATAGCCAAAATGATCAGAATTTTGGAGGAAAGAGACCTTGGAAAAGAAACAGTCCAGTATAAATTGCGTGACTGGATCTTCTCACGACAACGCTTCTGGGGAGAACCTATTCCCGTTGTTCACTGTGATGCCTGTGGAATCGTACCTCTACCAGAATCAGAGCTACCCTTAGTTCTTCCTGAAGTGGAAAGCTATGAGCCTACAGAAGATGGAAGTTCTCCTCTTGCCAAAATCACTGACTGGGTGCAGACAACATGTCCCGATTGTGGTGGACCAGCAGAACGAGAAACCGATACCATGCCACAGTGGGCTGGTAGTTGCTGGTACTTCCTGCGCTATCTTGATCCAGACAATGATAAAGAGTTTGCAAGCCAAGAGAACATCAACTATTGGATGAATGTAGACTGGTATAATGGGGGAATGGAACACACCACTCTCCACTTACTCTACAGTCGCTTCTGGTATAAATTCCTTTATGATATTGGGGTGGTTCCCACAAAAGAGCCCTATGCCAAGAGAACAAGCCATGGCTTTATTCTAGGTGAGGATGGACAGAAAATGAGTAAGTCCAGGGGCAATGTGGTGAATCCCGATGACATCGTGAAGAACTATGGTGCCGACACCCTACGTATCTATGAAATGTTTATTGGTGACTTTGAGAAAGCTGTTACCTGGTCTACCAATGGCGTTGCAGGGGTAAAAAGATTCTTGGATCGTGTTTGGAAAATCCAAGAACTGGTCACCAGTGATTCCTTAGACTACAGCAAAGACCTGGAGATCTTGATCCATCAGTCCATTGAAAAAGTAGGACATGATTATGAGAATCTCAAAGGAAACACAGCTGTTGCTCAACTGATGACCCTTGTGAATGCTTACTACCAAAAGGGTAGCATTACACGTGGCGATCTTGAGGTGTTACTGCTTCTACTGAATCCAGTGGCTCCCCATATTTCAGAAGAGATCTATGAAGCACTAGGCAATGAGAGGCAGATCTCTGCTGTTCCATGGCCAAGCTTTGACCCTGCTAAAACTGTAGAAGATCAAGTTGAACTACCTGTTCAGGTGAATGGAAAAGTACGCTTCCGCCTTACCCTGCCTAGAGGATTAAGCAAAGAAGAGGTAGAAGAGAATCTACGTGAAACCCAAGGGTTTAAAGAGTATACTGAAGATAAAGACGTTAAAAAAGTAATTGTTGTACCTGACAAACTCATTAGCATCGTTGTCAAGTAGAAAGAGGAGAAATGAAACACGCCTATGAACGCTCCACAGTGTGGAGCAAGAAAAATCACGAAAAAATCTTTGCCTTTGCCGAAGGCTACAAAGACTTTATCTCTGTAGCAAAGACTGAACGCCTTGCCAATGACGAACTTCTTCGTCTAGCAAAGGAAAAGGGCTTTAAGAGCTTTGATGAGCTGAAAAAAGATGGACTTGTTCCAGGTGCCAAACTCTACCATGAAAACAAAGGAAAATCCTTAGTCCTTATGGTACTGGGAGAAGATCTGGAAGAAGGAATGAAGATTGTAGGAAGTCATATCGACGTTCCTCGCCTTGATTTAAAACAAGTTCCCCTTTATGAAGACGGAAAAATGGCTTTCCTAAAAACCCACTATTATGGTGGTGTCAAGAAATACCAATGGACCTGTATTCCCTTAGCGCTTCATGGAGTAGCTTTTACCAAAGACGGTCAGCGTGTTGATCTCTCCATCGGTGAAGATGAAGATGATCCAGTCTTCTTCATTAATGACCTTCTCATTCATCTATCTCAAGATCAGATGCAAAAGAAACTAGCTGAAGGCATTACAGGAGAACAACTTAATGTTGTGGTAGGTCATATTCCTTTAGAAGATCAAGAAAAGGATGCCATTAAAGCTGGTGTACTTCACTATCTTAACGAGAAATACAATCTCATTGAAGAGGATTTTCTGGTGAGTGAAATTGAAGTTGTTCCTGCTGGTAAAGCTAGGGATGTTGGCTTTGATCGCTCCTTGGTGGCTGGTCATGGCCATGATGATCGTGTTTGTGCCTATTCATCTCTTGCGGCAATCTTTGATGTGGAAGAACCAAAGCAAACCGCTGTATGCCTCTTTGTGGATAAGGAAGAAATTGGTTCTGTGGGCAACAGCTCTATGGAAGCCTTGTTCTTTGAAAACTTAGTTGCTGAAATTCTAGCAGCACAAGGCAAAGATCCAGTGATGGGTCTTCGAAGAAGTTTTGCAGCAAGTAAAGTACTCTCTGCAGACGTTAGTGCCTGCTTTGATCCCAACTTCCCCGAGGTAAGTGAGAAGCTCAATTCAGCTTATCTCGGATGTGGTGGCACACTCAACAAATACACAGGCGTACGAGGAAAAGGTGGCAGCAATGATGCCAATGCAGAATTTCTTCAAGAACTGCGTCAACTCTTTGATCGTGAAGAGGTGATTTGGCAGACAGCAGAATTGGGTAAGATAGATCAAGGTGGTGGTGGAACCATTGCCTATATCCTAGCTAAATATGGTGCAGAAGTCGTGGATTTTGGGGTACCTGTACTCAGTATGCATGCCCCCATTGAACTGATTAGTAAAGCAGATCTTTATGCATCCTATGAAGC
>CAMFGQ010000010.1 GCA_945950065.1 uncultured Clostridia bacterium | reverse complement strand
CCTGTTAAAGAGTTCATCGCGCATTTCATCGTCTTTAGGATCAGCTTTGTATAGGCGAAACAGTTCTTTGGTTTCTACATCTTTATATGATCCCATGTTCACCTACACTATCTTTTTTTGATCATGCGAATGGTTGTACCTTTTTCTTTTTCTGATTCGACAATCAGCTCATCCATAACTGCGTCAATGATAAATAAGCCAAGCCCACTTCCGGAATAATCCTTTGGGTCCACGACTTTTATTTTTTGGGGAACAAATCCTTTGCCCCGATCAGTTACGCAGATTTCCATCTGATTTCCTTCCATTTGGATACGGATATCAATGCTCTGAGATCCTCTTCCGTGAAGGACAACATTATTACAAGCCTCTCCAACGGCAAGTCGAATATCTTCTACTTTTTCTATATCAAAGCCATGGATTCCAGCTACAGATGTTGCTGCAAGACGAGCTGAGGTAACATATTCTTTTTTATTCGGTATACTCAGCTTAAAAACTTCCATCCTGTTCTCCTCCTTTTTCTCTAGGGTCATGATACCCCTTGGAGCACATCTTTACTCGTTACGCAGCTCAATGACCTTGTCAAGACCAGTAATTTGGAAGAGTTTAAGCACACTGGGTTGAAGTTTAACAAGAGTTAGGCTCAGGTCTTTTTCTTTTAGACGTTTTACGATACCGATAAGCATGCCAAGTCCCGTACTATCAATATAGTCCAGTTCTTCAGCATTAATGATCATGCTCTTCTCTTTTTCATTGAGAATCTCGGCAAGTTTTTCCTTCACTTCTTGGGAACTATGGATATCCACTTCACCCATAATTTTTACTTCCCAGCGATCTGCTCTTTCAGAAAATAAATATCTAATCTTCACTGCCATTTTTTTCCTCCTCTTCCTCGATATCCATTGCTTTTGCAAAGGCCACCACTTCTGTATTTTCATCGAAGCGCATGAGGCTGACACCTGAGGTATTACGTCCTATTCTAGAAATGTCGACTGCACGGATGCGTATCATGGTACCTTGGGAGTTGATGAGGAAGATTTCATCCTCATCATTGACAAGTGTACTGGCTACGACATGACCTGTCTTTTCAGTCAGTTTATAGTTAATGAGTCCCTTACCACCACGGCCTTGGGGACGATACTGATCTAAGGGTGTTCGCTTACCATAGCCTTTGGAGGTAATGGTAAGGATATCGCCATCATTGTTTTCAATGACATCCACTGTAACCACTTCATCATCCTTATCCAGATCAATGCTCTTGACACCACGTGTGTTTCTTCCAAGAACACGCATATCGGTGGATGGGAAGCGGATGGATTTTCCTTTTTCTGTTGCGACAAAGATATCTGCCTCTTCATCCAGAATGCGTACATGGATAATCTCATCGCCTTCATCAAGGCGGATCACCTTAATACCACTTTGACGATTGCTTTCTAGGTCTTTGAGGTACATTTTGTTGATGACGCCCTTCTTGGTGGCTAGGACAAGTCGACGCTTATCCATTTGGTCAACCGGGATAATGCTGGTAACCACTTCACCTTCATCCAATTGCAGTAGATTAATGATGGGGGTACCCCTGCTTTGTCTACTGGACTCAGGAATGCGATAAGCCTTGAGGCGATAGAGTCGTCCTTGATTGGTAAAGTAAAGGAGATCACTATGGGTTGATGTGGTAAAGATGTCATAAATGACGTCTTCATCTCGTGTGGTAAGGCCAATGACGCCCTTTCCACCACGATGTTGAGACTGATAGACATCCTGGGCAACACGTTTCACATACCCACGTTGTGTCAGAGTGATGACCATTTCGTTTTCTTCAATCAAGTCTTCATCTTCGATTTCTTCATAGTCAATTTCAATGTCTGTTCGACGCTCATCTTGATAGCGTTCTTTGATGCTCATCAGGCTATCTTTAATGATACCAAAGAGTAGACTCTCATCAGAAAGCACTTCGAGATAATAAAGGATATCCTGTTGTAGGCTCTTCATCTCTTCGTCTATTTTTTCGTACTCAAGCCCTTGAAGTCTTCTCAACTGCATACTCAAAATGTTATTGGCTTGAATTTCAGATAGCTTAAAGGCTTCCATGAGCTTTTCTTTCGCATCATCATAGGATGAACGAATGATACGAATGACTTCATCGATGTTTTGCAGCGCAATCAGAAGTCCCTCTAGGATATGGGCTCGATCTCTTGCTTTCTTCAGATCATACTGAATTCGCCTTGTCTCCACTTCTTTTTGATGGAGAACATACTGCTCAAGAAGTCCCTTTAGGGTAAAGACCTTAGGCATGCCATTTTCGAGGGCAATTAAAATCATGCTAAAGACTGACTCCAGTTGAGAGTGGCGATAGAGCTGATTCAAAATAATGTTTGCATTGGCATCACGACGCACTTCAAGGATAATGCGGATTCCATGACGATTGGATTCATCCCGCATTTCAGTAATGCCATCAATTCTTCTGGTTTTGACAAGATCAGCAATTCCCTCTAGAAGTTTAGTCTTGTTGACCATATAGGGGATTTCCGTAATGACAATACGATAGCGATCTTTTCCGTGTTCTTCAATGTTTGCCTTGGCACGTATGCGAACACGTCCACGTCCCGTACGGTAGGCTCTTCGCATGGACTCTCTGCCCATAATGGTGGCACCCGTAGGAAAGTCAGGACCCTTAATGATGTCCATCAGCTCCTCTACATCCGTATGAGGATGATCAATCACATGGATCACACCATCAATCACTTCACTGAGATTATGAGGAGGAATGCTGGTGGTCATCCCTACGGCGATTCCCGTTGATCCGTTAACAAGAAGATTGGGGAAACGACTAGGTAGGACAGTGGGTTGCATAAGACTCTCATCATAGTTGGGATAAAAGTCTACCGTTTCCTTATCTAAATCCCGTAGCAATTCATCTGCTATGGGACTCATTCTGGCTTCTGTATAACGCATCGCCGCAGCACCATCACCGTCGATGGAACCAAAGTTTCCCTGACCATCTACCAACATGTAGCGGGTGGAAAAGTCTTGGGACAAGCGGACCATAGCGTTGTAAATAGCATTCTCACCATGGGGGTGGTACTTACCGATAACATCCCCCACAATACGGGCAGATTTTCGATAAGGGCGGTCGCTAGTATATTTTTGTTCGAACATCGAATAGAGAATACGCCTGTGAACAGGCTTGAGACCATCTCGTACATCTGGTAAGGCACGGGACACAATGACACTCATGGAGTAGTCAATATAGGAGGTCTCCATTTCTTTACTGATGTCGCGTTCAATGATTTTATCTCTCATGGTCCCTCCTAGACATCAAGATTCTGGACACGATTGGCATGTTCTTGGATAAATTGACGACGTGGTTCTACCTGATCTCCCATTAGAGTGGTAAAGACCTGGTCAGCCTCAATGGCGTCTTCAATACTGACTCGTACAAGAATACGGTTTTCTGGATCCATGGTGGTGGTCCAGAGTTGCTCAGCATTCATCTCACCCAGACCTTTGTATCGCTGAACATGACTGTTTCTTCCTATATCTTCAAGGAGTTCTTGAAGTTCGTCATCATTGTAGGCATACTCAATCCGCTTACCACTTCGAACAGAATAAAGAGGTGGCTGAGCCAAATAAATATGGCCATTTTCAATGAGAGTTGTCATGTAGCGGTAGAAGAAAGTGAGGAGCAGTGTACGAATGTGTGCACCGTCAACGTCGGCGTCAGTCATGATGATGATTTTGTGATAGCGGAGTTTTTCCGGTTCAAATTCGTCACCGATTCCTACACCAAAGGCAGTGACCATATCGCGAATTTCTCTTGAGCTCAGGGCTCGAGAAAAGTTTGCTTTCTCAACATTGAGGATTTTACCTCGTAGTGGCAAAATGGCTTGATACTTTCGTTCTCTTCCCATTTTTGCCGTTCCACCTGCGGAATCACCCTCCACAAGGTAGATTTCGCTGAGTGTTGGATCCTTCTCCTCACAATCCGATAGTTTTCCAGGAAGAGAAAATCCATCCAGAAGACCTTTTCGTCTTGTTAGATCCCTTGCTTTTCGTGCTGCAATTCTAGCTTTGGAGGATTGAATACATTTTTCAAGGATAATCCTCGCTTCTTGCGGTTCTTCCATAAGGA
This sequence comes from uncultured Clostridia bacterium, assembly GCA_945950065.1. Lineage (GTDB taxonomy): Bacteria > Bacillota > Clostridia > Peptostreptococcales > Acidaminobacteraceae > DTU036. Next base: position 15,808 of record CAMFGQ010000010.1, on the reverse strand, counting down.
AGTTCATCACAAGCTCACTGACAATGGAGTCCGTGATTCCCCTCATCTCACTGTTTCCAAGCTTTGTCTTGGTTTGTCCCTCAAACTGAGGTTGACTCACCTTAACAGAAATGATGGCAGTGAGACCCTCTCTTACGTCTTCACCAAGAAGGTTTTCTTCATTTTCTTTAATGAAGTTGTTTTTTCTTCCATATTCATTGATGACACGTGTAAGGGCAGCTCTAAAACCAGAAAGATGGGTACCACCTTCCTGGGTATTGATGTTGTTGGCAAAGGTATAGATGTTTTCGGTATAGCCATCGGTATATTGGAGAGCTAGCTCTACAACAGAACCTTCTCTGACTTGTTCTCCATAGAGTACTTTGCCATGTAGAGCAGTCTTGTTCTGATTGATGTATTTGACAAATTCTGCAATCCCACCTTCATAGTGGAAGTTTACGTCTTTTCCGTTGCGTTCATCCACAAAGTGAAGATGAATTCCCTTGTTTAGGAAGGCCATCTCACGGAAGCGATTTTCTAGGATTTTATAATCATAGTCTAAGGTGTCAAAGATTTCTGCATCGGGCAGGAAGTAAGTCTTTGTTCCCTGCTTATCGGTTTCACCTGTAATTTCCATAGGTTTTGTGCGTTTTCCACGGGAAAACTCAATATGATGAATCTTTCCTTCACGATAGACTTCTACAGCCATCCATTCACTGAGTGCATTGACAACAGAAGCACCTACCCCGTGAAGACCTCCAGATACTTTGTATTCTTCGTTATTGAACTTTCCTCCAGCATGAAGGACGGTATGAATGACTTCTACTGCGGGAATTTTAAGTTTTGGATGGATACCCGTGGGCATACCACGGCCGTTATCGCTGACCACTACGCTATTATCTTTTCGAATCATGATTTCAATGCGATCAGCAAAACCGTTGATGGCTTCATCAACGCTGTTGTCAACGATTTCATAAATTAAGTGATGTAATCCTCTTTGGCCTGTGCTCCCAATATACATTCCTGGACGGGTACGTACAGGTTCAAGTCCTTCCAGAACTTGAATTTTATCCGCTGAATAATTATCAATTTGACTACTGTTCATCTTGGAGTTTCCTCCCTTCTTCTATATTCGTGGTGTGATACTCACCTAGTTGACTCAGATCAAGTCCATCTAGATCTGTGCTGGTAAGGAGTATTTGGTGGTTTTGCAAAAGATCTAAGAGTTGATGTCTTCTGAATCGATCTAATTCGCTAAAAACATCATCTAAAAGAATGATGGGTTTTTTCTCTACTTCTTCTTCAATAAAGGGAATGAGTCCAAAAAAAATACTCAATGATGCAATCCGTGCTTGGCCTTGACTGGCATAGCGACGTGCATCTTTTCCATCAATCTCGATTTGCATATCATCGCTTTGGGGACCAAAGCTTGTATAACCTAAGGACTTGTCTTTCTCACGGTCGTTCTTAAAGCGCTTTCGTAGGTCATCTACACCCTGAAGGCTACTGCGATAAGAAAGCCTTAGCTCTTCTTTTCCTCCGGAAAGAAAACTGTGTATCTCTGCACTTTTTTCTTCGAGCCGCTGAACAAAACTCTGTCTCTTTTCGAAGATTCCCTTTGCATAACTTGCCATCTTCTCCTCATAGACATCCATTTGAAAGGGATCATAGTTTTCTTTCAAGAGAATGTTTCGTGAGCGAAGCAGCTTTTGATAGCGAACAAGTTCATGAAAATAGGTTCTACTGACAAGAGATATCTCGCGATCAAAGAAGGTACGCCTATAAGCGGGACCTTCCCGAACCATACGCATATGCTCTGGAGAGAAAAGAACCATGGGAAAAAGTCCAAAGAGTTCACTTCTTCGTTCAATGGGAAGTCGATTTACGCTTAGTTGAGGCTTTTTGTCTTTATGGGTGTAGATAAAATGGTACTCTCGATTCCCTTCAAGAAAAAAAAGCTCCACATGGAAAGCTTCTTTCCTCTCGTAAAAAGCTTCACGATTCGTCCTTGCTCGAAAAGCCTTTCCGATACAGGCAAGGTAGATGGCTTCCAACAGATTGGTTTTTCCTTGGGCATTCCTTCCTAGGATAAATTCCAATTGTGATGGAAATTCCAGTTCTTCTTCTATATAATTACGATAATGAATAAGCTTTGCTTTTGTTATTTTCATAAATCTCCCAAGTAGTATTTTAGCATATTTTGGGTTTTTATTCAATATAGTAGGGGGATAGCATAAAGATAAAACACGCCTAAAATCGCCTGTTTTTTGTTTTAAGGGGATAGTGCATCTCAAATTGGTCTCTTTCTTCCCTTTTTGGGGTCATTTTTGGATTCATTAAAGCATAGACTAAAGGAATCTTAAGAAATTCTTTATTTACATCCTTTTTTACATGTGTATACTTGTAGAGTAGTATGCAGTATAGAAGTGAGGAAGAATGAAAAGGCTTTTATCAAAAATTAAAAACAATCTAGATTTTACTTTATTGGCTCTCTTCTTATTGAGTGTGCCAGTCTTTGGACTACTGAATCGCCCCATTGGCACCGTAAGAGATTTACATAGCTATCTGGATACACTGATCCCTGTGGTCCCACCCTTTATTGTGGTTTATCACAGCTGGTTTCCATTTTTACTGTATAATCTCTATCGCTTATACAATAAGGATCGTGAGAACTTCAGAATCTTAAGCAGTCATCTGTTCATTGGTCAATGGGCTGCCTACATTACCTTTATCTTCTTTCAAACCGATGTGACACGAGCCATTGATCTGGGAAACTCTGTTTTTGATAAACTGGTTGCCTTCACCTACGTGATTGATAATCACTATGCAGGCTTCCCTTCAGTTCATGCCTTAACGACTTTTGCCTTAATCATTACTGTAATCAAGTCTTCTCAATCACTGGCTTATAAGACAATTGCAGTTTTTCATAGCTTTTTGATCCTAGCCTCTATCCTTCTCGTAAAACAGCATGTTTTTTGGGATTTACCAGGTGGCATCCTCTATGCAGCTCTTCTCTATCCACTAGCCAAGCTCTTTGTCAGGGAGATGGAGAAGAAATATGTTTCCCTCGGAAAACTGAAGAAGGCTGATATGACACAATAAACTGACTGTACCTCCATGGTGCAGTTTTTTTATTCCTTCCTTGCTTCTTTAAAGGGATACCTCTTGACAATGTTATTCTACAAAGGTAGAATAAATATATACTACAAATGTAGAAAGAGGAATATCATGCAACGATTACCCGATGCAGAACTAAAGGTCATGCAGGCAGTGTGGGACTCCAATCCACCTGTTGCTCGTGTCGCCATTGAAAAAATCATTAATAAAGAAAGTAATTTGGCCACAACCACCATCCTTACTCTCCTTTCTAGACTTGTTGATCGCGGGTTTTTAAGCATAGAAAAACAAGGAAGGTTGAACCTCTATAGCCCACTTGTTGCAAAAGAAGATTATTTGGCTGCACAAAGCAAAAGTTTCTTCGAAAAACTCTGTGATGGAAATCTTCATGTCTTTGCCTCCGCTCTGTGCGACAGTGGTTTAAGTGATGAGGACATAGAAGAATTACGGGAGCTCCTTAAGCGAGGCGAATTATGAATTACTATCAACTTGCCATGGCTCTACTCCTTTTTTCAATCAGCCTTTATGCTTTCTATGCAAGAATGAGGATGGAATCCTCCATTCACAGCATAGGAATAAAACCTGGAAGAAAAACATTTCTTGTTGAACCCTTGCATCTCCCCTTTATCATCATCATTCTCCTTCTTTTCTTGCTGCTTCAATCCAGTTTGACTCCTTTCCTAAACTATCTAGGGCTCCTGATGATGCTCTTTATCAATTTATCCATCTACTATGGAATTGTGTTGCTCTTGCTTCCTCTTCTTCGAAAAACAATCAGCGCCCGTGCTTGTGCCTATTTATGGATGATACCTACCACTCTTTATGCTTTAACGGGGCCTCTTTATCTAGGTAAACCACGAATTTTCCTTACACTTCCTCAAAGACTTTTTAAACCATTCGTCCTAATTTGGTTCATTGGGGTTCTTGTGGTCCTGCTTTACTTTTTCATCTCCCATCTTCTCTTTAGAAAAAACATCGTGAAAGATGGAAAAAAGCTTATGGATGAACAAATCCTCTCCCTGTGGCGTAAAAAGGCAAAAAAATACGGTGTGAAGGAAGAGATTCCGATCCTTCTCTCTGATGAAGTGAATACTCCCTTTACTCTTGGTTTATTTGAAAAAAGCATGATCCTGTTCCTTCCTAGAAAGGAGTATAACCAGGAAGAACTTACTCTCATTTTTGATCATGAGCTTCTACACATCGCTCGTTCAGATACACGTACCAAGCTCTTTCTTGACTTTTTTGCTGCGGTTACATGGTTCAATCCTCTTTCTTTGATTGCACGTAAAAAAACAGCTCAGGATCTTGAACTGAGCTGTGATGAAACATTACTTAACCATGCAGATGAAAGAACACGATCTCTTTATGCGGAACTTCTTCTTAAAAATGCAGGAAGTAGTCCTGGCTATACTACCTGTCTTTCTGCAGCTGCTAGTACCTTGCGCTATCGACTCAAGAATGTTGTAAAACCAAGTCGTCGCTATTTTGGTGGTCTTGTTGTCTCTATTGCCATCTTTCTTCTTGTTATGAGTCTTGGTGCCCTCTCTCTTACTGAAGACAGAAGTACAATAAAAGAAAAAGTCTTTGATCCCATTCCCATGACCTTTAGGACCATCCAACTAGACGCCCGTGGTTTAAAAGATCAGAGCATGAAAGATATCCAAGTCTATGCATGGAAAGAGAAGGAACTTCAGGACTATCTCTCTTCTCTTCCTGTTAAAAAAATCTATTCTCGTAATGATCTAGAGGTATCTTCTTCTCCTTCCATTACCTTGATCTATAGCCTTGATACAGAAGATCCTGCAATGGTGAAAAATACTGTCCTCTCTCTTAATGATGTCTATCTCACGACCTATCAGCACTTTTGGGAGAAGGGAAAGCAAGTTTATCTTGTGGATGATGCCATTGATTGGGATTACATCAAAACTCTTTTGGATTTTGATGCAGAAGAAAGAAACTCCAATCCCTTGGCTACTACTCCATAAACTATTTATAGAACAAAACAGAAGAGCGGGATTTCCACTCTTCTGTCTTTGTTCTGTAGCTCTATTTATTCAGTTCTTTTGCTGCTTCTTCATCAATAATGATGGTCACATTGGGATGCAGTTGAAGCACACTAGCAGGAACATCTGGTGTAATTGGCCCTTCTACAGTATGTTTGATAGCTTCAGCTTTTGATGCACCATTTGCAAGGAGTAAAATTTCCTTTGCTTCCATAATTGTTCTTAAGCCCATACTGATGGCTTGTGTAGGTACTTCTTCTTTTGAATTGAAATAACGTGCATTGGATTCAATGGTTTCCTGTGTCAAATCAACAATCTGTGTTCGACTTCCAAAATCCGTTCCAGGTTCATTAAAACCAATATGGGCATTTACGCCGATGCCAAGCAGTTGTAGATCAATTCCGCCTGCGTTTTTTATTTTTTTTTCATAGTCTAGACATTCTTTTTCTGTATTTTCGCAGATTCCCTGAGGAATGAACCATTTTTTTTCATCCATATCTACTTTTGAAAACAGTTTGTCTTGCATAAAATGCACATAACTCATAGGGCTTTTTGCATCCAAACCAATGTATTCATCCAAATTAAAGCTGGTTACTTTTTTAAAGCTGAGCAATCCTTCCTCATAATAACGAATTAAATTTTTATAGGTAGCAACTGGTGTACCACCAGTAGCTAATCCTAGAACAATGTCTGGTTTTTCAATGATTCGTCTTCCTATGATTCGTGCTGCTTCATTGCTCATAGCTTTTTCGTCTTTTACAATAATAATTTTCATATGTCTACCTCTCTTAAATAGGATGATTCTCTTTTTTTCCCTCTTATATTAAGGATAAACCTTTTTTACAGAAATAAAAGGGGATTATTCTCCCCTTACTTCAATCTCCTCATCTAGATCAGCTTCTGGAAAAGAAAGACGCACACGTTGACCAGGGCGTATTTTCTTTCCCCTCATGGTACATATTTCTCCATCCACATAAACAAAGCCATCTTGGATCAGCATTTTGGCAAGTCCACCGCTATCCACCAGTTCAGCTAGTTTAAGAAGTTGATCTAAGCGAATCCATTCATCATGAATCTGTATAGAAATCATTGTCCTGTCCTAATGGGAACAACATAGTATTCGTAATCATCAATATCTCGTTGTCGAATCTTACAAGGTTTATGAGATCCACCCATGGCCAGAATGAGATTGTCGTCTTCCATCACGCGAAGTACCTTTAGAATATAGTTAGGATTAAAGCTAATTTTGATTGGTGCTCCATGATTGATGACTTCAATGCTTTCTTTTGCAAGACCAAGTTCTGAGTTACTACTCATCTCCATTTCTCTCTCTTCAAAATCAAAATTCACAATATAGCTCTTTGATTTATTAGCAAGAAGTGAAACACGATCCAGTGCTTCATAGAAAGGAGTAATTGGTATCTCTACTTCTGTATTAAAGCCCGTATCAATGACACGTTCATAATTAATGTAATTACCTTCCAATACCTTGGAAGTAATCTCAATTTCATTAAAACTAAATACAACATGATTGGAGGAAACTAAGATTTCTAAGGTGTCTTCTCCAGAAGAGAGAATTTTTTGTACTTCATTTAAACTTTTTCCTGGGATGACAACGCTACAGTCTTCACCTTCTAAGATAGGTGATGTTTTAATCGCGATGGTAAAGCCGTCAACAGAAACCATTTTCATAGTATTTCCCTTAACTTCAACAAGGCTACCAGTTAAGATAGGTCTGGTTTCATCACTTCCCACCGCAAAATTGGTCATGCGCACCATTTTTGAAAACTCTTTTTGCTCCATAAGGATTTTCTTTCCATCTTCTACCCTTGGAATCATCGGAAAGTTTTCTTCATCCATCATGGTGAGTCGATAACGACTACGGCCGCAGATAAGAAAGAGGGTATCTTCTTTTGTTTCTAAAGTAATGCTCTCATCTGGAAGCTTGCGCACAATGTCACTAAATAAAACTGAATCTACAAGTACTTTTCCTGGCTCTTCAATCAATGCAGGAAGGCTAAGTCGAATCGATAGACTTAAATCGTGACTTTTCATCACAAGATGATCTTCTTTCGCTTCAATATGTATTCCCTTAAGAATCTCCATGGTTGAGCGAAGAGTGGTTGCTTTACTTACAATACCTAATGCGGCTACAAGTTCTCGTTGGCTGACGGTAAATTTCATGATTCCTCCATATCTCTATATCTATAATAACAATAGTAGTTGTAGTAGGGGCTGTGGATATGTTGATAAGTAGTCTTTGACTATGAGATTCTAATCAAAAGCCGATGTGATAACTCTGTGGATAATTTGGGATAACTTTTTGTTTATCAACAGCCCTTTTTATCCACAGAATTGGTAGTACTTATCCACAGCTTTTTGTGGATGATTATTCGGTTAGTATTTTTTGAAGTTCTTCAATCACTTCACGGGTACTTTCTTTGTCTTCTATCTCTTTCGTTATTTTATCACAAGCGTGTACAACCGTGGAGTGATCTCGATTTCCAAATATTTCTCCAATTTTTGGAAGGGAGAGATCCGTCATTTCACGAATGAGGTACATGGCAATCTGTCTTGGGTAGGCAATGGCCTTCATTCTTTTAGGTGAATCCAGTTCTTTCTCTGTCACGCCATAGTGATTACAAACCACTTCACGGATGTAGGTACTATCAATTTTTCTGGAAATGGTTTTATCCAACATGCCCTCTAGGGCTTCTTCACATAGGGCAATGTCAATCTTTCGATCCACCAATGAAGAGTAGGCAGTGACTCGTGTTAGAGCACCTTCTAGCTCTCGAATGTTGCTCTTAATGTTCTTGGCAATGAACTCATAAACATCTTCATCAATGAACTTGTTTTCTCGTTCAGCTTTCTTTTTTAAAATGGCAACCCTTGTTTCATAGTCAGGATTGGCAATATCCGTAATCAGTCCCCATTCGAAACGAGAACGAAGACGGTCTGTGAGGGTTTTTAGCTCTCTTGGGTGACGGTCTGAGGTCATGACAATCTGTTTATTGGCTTGATGGAGATCATTGAAGTTATGGAAAAACTCGTTTTGTGTCTCCACTTTACCAGCTAAAAACTGGATATCATCAATCAGCAGTACATCCACATTGTCGCGATAAAACTTCCTAAATTCTTCACTTTTATTTTTATTAATGCAATTGATAAAGTCGATTACATAGCGTTCGCAGGTGATGTACATCACACGCTTACTAGGATTTTTTTCTAAAATATAATTACCAATGGCTTGCATTAAGTGGGTTTTCCCTAAGCCAACACCTCCATAAAGAAAGAGTGGATTATAATTTTTTCCTGGTTCTTCAGCAACAGCAACACAGGCAGCATGTGCGAAGTGATTGCTATCCCCTACAACGAATTCATTAAATACATAGCGGGGATTAAGCTTTGTTTCTGTACCCAGTTCGACTCCTTCTTCCTTTGGAGCTGCAGCATCACCCATATCTTCCTTGGTAATGACGGCAAAGTTTTTTTGTGTGCCTGTTAAATCACTATAAATCTCTTGAAATTCATGAGAATAATTCCGGTTATCAATAATGTTTCGATTAAAGGCACTAGCGGCTAAGAGATAAACCGTATGTTCATCTTCACTGAGGACTTCTAGATTTCTAAACCATGTATTAAAACTGGTTTCATCATAGCGTCCTCTTAGCTCATCTTGAATTTTAGCCCAAGCTATATTTGCTTGCATGTACTCTCCTTTCCACAGGCTTATCCACAGGAAAAGCCTCCAACTTTTATGAACAATTTATCCACAAATCTTGTACCTCGCTTTGGATAAATTTATAATTATTATGATTTTCCACATTTCAAGGGATAAAAAATCGGGGGTAAAAGCCCGATAAATACGCAGTATCCGTGGATAACTAGACACTTATCCACAGACTTATCCACAAAAACATCTATCTTGGGATAATTTCCTTATTCTAAAAAGAGTTATCAACAAGTAGACTCATGTTAGCACGGAATTTTTCTAGATTCAAGATAATCATAGCACTTATCCACAGTTTTTCATCTTAAAAATAGGGTGAACTAGGTTATAAACTCAAAAAAGTGAAAAGTCGAAAAAGTTATCCACACAAGATGTGGTGCAAAGAATATTTGTTCCCCACAAGAAAAAAATAGAGTGAAGAATAAAGTAGGGTGTATAAAAAACTAGTTGAGAATAAAAAAAACACAAAAAATAAAAAGTGACTCTCTAAACATGCTAAATCATGGGATTTTGTTTCTTTCAATAAATAGGGTGATACTTCACCAGTCCACTATAATGAGAAAAAGGAAGAAAAAAAGCAAAAAATAGAAAAAGTACTCCTAAAAAGATGGACAGAAAAATCTACCGCAACATAATTGACAAGTCCCAGGGTATAAGCACATAAAATACGAAAGGAAAAAAGAACAACAATGAATAGAAAAACAAATTGGTGGAGAACCATTGGATTGACTATAGGTTTTCTTTTTATGTACATGCTAACCATTGTTATAAGCCCTCCTATCTTGCAAGCTCTAGCTTCCTTGGGTATGAAGGTTACCAAAACCCGCTTTTTGCAATTTTCATTATTTTCGGAGATCATTCAGATTATCTTTATTCTCCTATTTTGTAGAGCCTTCTTAAAATTAAATGCTGATGATCTTTGGTTAGGTCATCCTCAAAAAGCTACATTCTATATGATGGGTTATGGTGCAGGAATTGTTCTCTTTACAGCCTATATTCTCCTGTCTCTACCGATTAAAAACTTAGTCTATGCAGGAAAAGGATCTATGCCAGCTTTAGACATACTTCTCTACTTACCTGCCTTTGGAATACAGAGTTTTCAAGAAGAACTTCTGACAAGAGGGCTTCTACAACGAGTGATAAAGGATAAATGGGGAGTGACGCCTAGTATCATCATCCCTTCTCTCTTTTTTGTTGTACTCCATCTTGCTAATGACGGGATTCATGTTGTTTCAGTTCTTAATCTTTTTCTTGTAGGGATCCTTTTTGCATTGATGGTCTATGCTACAGGAAGTCTTTGGTACGCTGCTGCAGCCCATGGTGCCTGGAATTATGTTCAAGGAGTGATCTTTGGACAACAGATCAGTGGTATTGACTTGGGGGGTTCCCTTCTTCGTTTCAATGTGAACTCCAACAATACACTAATCAACGGAGGAGCCTTTGGTCCAGAAGGATCCATCATTGTGAGCTTGATCCTTTCTCTCGGTATTGTCTATTACTACAATAAAATGAAACACAAGGATAGAGAAATCATTCTGTAAAGAAAGTTGTTGGATGATCTACCTCGTGCAACGATAAATGATTTTACGTCGCAAAATGCAACGAAAAATGCAACGAAAAGCTTTTCGTTGCATTTTTAGTATGGACTTGATAAAATAAAGAGTGAAAGAAGGTAGATTATGGCAAAGAGAGAAACAAAAAACTTGGAGTATAAAGCAGATATTTCAAATACTTTTCTTAAAACCATCAGTGCCTATGCAAATTATGGAGATGGGATCATTCTTTTTGGTGTAGATGATAAGGGAACTCCACATGGATTGGAGGGAGATCTAGAAGAAATCTGTTTAAGAATAGAAAACAAAATCAATGACAACCTTTCTCCAGTTCCTCGCTATGGTTTAACGATAAACGCTAAGAATAGAACCATTGAATTAAAGGTGTTCGAGGGAAGCTATAAACCCTATACCTATAAAAACAAAGCTTATAAACGAGCTGATTCTGCAACGGTAGAGGTAGAACGAGTTGAGTTAAATCATCTGATCTTAGTAGGAGAACATCTAAACTATGAGGATTTACCAGCATCAAATCAAAATTTAAGTTTTAAAGCTTTAGAGAAGGCATTAATAGAAAAGCTAAGGATTGAACAATTGGATAAGGACATATTCAAAACCTTAGCATTGTTTTCAGACAAAAAGGGGTTTAATCGAGCAGCTGAAATTCTAGCTGATGAAAACCTTTATCCCGGACTGGATATTGTGGTCTTTGGAAAAAATATAAATGAGTTTATGCACAGGGAAAAGATGGATCAGACTTCCATCCTTATCCAATATGAAAAAGCCATAGACATGTATAGGAAAACCTATCAATACGAACAGATTGAAGGGATAGAGAGAAAAAGGATAGAAAAAATACCCGAAAACGCCTTTCGCGAAGCTTTAGCCAATAGCATTGTTCACAGAGAATGGGATAAAAGAACCTACATTCAGATTGGACTGTATGAAGAAAAAATTGAAATTACTTCACCAGGTGGATTACCCTATGGGATTTCAAAAGACGAGTATATGTACGGACAGATCTCGATTCTTCGAAATCCTATTTTGAGCAATGTATTTTTTAGATTAGGATACATTGAACAATTTGGAACTGGCATCAGAAGGATTAACCAGGCTTATGAAGGAAGTATAATCAAGCCAGAATATAAGGTATACGAAAATTCAATTACCGTAGTTTTACCATTGTTTAGCAGTGATGCCACTCTACTGACCAAGGATGAACAACAAGTTTTTGCTTTGCTAAAAAAGCAAGGCGAACTTTCAAGATTAGAAATTCAAGAAAATCTCTCCATGAATAAAGACAAGGCCATACGCGTATTAAATGAACTCATAAATAAGAATGCTATTGAAAAGACAGGTATAGGAAGAGGAACAAAGTATTCCTTGCTCTAAGTAGTCTCTGAAAGATCCATCCGCGTTGTGCAAGGATAAATGATTTTACGTCGCAAAATGCAACGCAAAATGCAACGAAAAGCTTTTCGTTGCACAAACCTATCGCTTCATTATCCTGGAAGAAGGAAAAAGAGGTACTATAATAGTATATTGGTGAAAAAAAGGGATCCAAGCTATATCAAAAAAACCAAAATAAACACAGATTAAAGCAAGCCCTAGGGCTAGTATTGCCTATCTTTCGGCGTTTGACTTTAGATACTTGAATCGATATAATAAGGGGACGCCATTACTAGTCTTGTAATGAAGAAGTATGTGAAGGAGGTGTTGACCTTGAGAAGAACTTATCAACCAAAGAAAAGACAGCGTTCCAAAGTACACGGCTTTCGTTCGCGCATGAAAGCAAAGTCAGGTCGTAGAGTTTTAAGAAGCCGTCGTGCCAAAGGAAGAAAACGTCTATCTGCATAGATGGATAGGCTTTTTTGACGCGTAGAGGAGAAAAATGAAAACTGCATCTCTTACCAATAACCGAAATTTTAAAAATCTCTATCGACATGCCGATTCCGTCCTCACCAACTATTTCGTTCTCTACCATAGGCCATGTGCCACAGGGAAGAGTAGAGTCGGCTTTACGGTTAGTAAAAAAATTGGTAATGCAGTTGTTCGCAATCGAGCAAGACGAAGGCTAAAAGAATGTTTTCGTCTCAATGAAGACATCCTAAAGGGATGTTATGATCTAGTGATCGTAGCTAGAAAAAGATCACTGGAAGGGGATTTCCACCACATGTCTAGAAAAATGAGACAGACTTTAGAAGAGATTCAAGGATGAAGGGCATATTCTTGGCCATGATTCGTTTCTATCAGCGCAGGATATCACCCCTAAAACCGAAAACCTGCCGCTTTTATCCCACCTGCTCCCAATATGCTTTTGAAGCCATTGAACATTATGGGGCACTCAAGGGGGGATTCATGGCAATCAAACGAATTCTAAAATGTCACCCATTTCATCCAGGTGGTTATGATCCGATAATGAAGGAGGAAGAACCCAAGTGACGACACTATTTGCAGGAATCCTGATAAAACTCTATGAGCTGATCGGCAACTATGGTATTACACTGATTGTCTTTACAGTCCTCATTAGATTACTTCTATTCCCTCTTGCTATTTCCCAGAGAAAGAGCATGGAGGCCAATAAAAGAATGCAGCCCAAAATGGCTGAACTGCAGAAAAAATACGGTAAAGATAAAAACACCTATAATCAAAAGATTATGGAACTCTATAAGGAAGAAAAATTCAATCCTGTTTCAGGATGTCTTCCTATGTTAATTCAGATTCCTATTATCTTTGTACTGTTTAGGATACTTCGGGACCCATCACTCTATAATCTACCTAAGGCTGCCCTTGAACAAAGCTTCCTTTGGTTACCAAATATGGCAGACCCTGATGTTCTATCAAACATCATCCCTGCACTTCCTGCAAGTTTGCCAAGACTTCCCGGACTGTGGCCTATCATTGCAGCTTTCTTTACCTATTTAACATCGAAAAGTACACAAGCTCAAACCAAGCCTGCTGATCCAAGTCAACCACAACAAGGGCCTGACATGAGCTTTATGACAATCCTATTTCCATTAATGATTCTCTTTTTCGGTGTCAGTTATCCTGCTGGTCTGATCCTCTACTGGGCAGTTAGCAACATTGTTCAGTATATTCAGGACCTTGTCATCACGAGACTTGTTGCATCGGAGGATATTTCGTGAAGGTAGTTGAGAAAACAGGAAGAACCATCGAAGAAGCTCTAGAACTTGCCTTAATAGAAATGGATCTCTCCATGGACGAAGTGGACTATGAAGTTCTGGAGAGTGATAGCAAGGGATTCTTAGGGCTCTTTGGTGCTAAAGAAGCAAAAATTCGTGTCACAGAAAAGGAAAATGCTCACAAAATAGCACAAGAGTTCCTTGAAGAGACACTTTCAAACATGAACATTTATGCCAAGGTAGATGTGCGTTATCAAGATGAAGGTCTCTATGCAGAGATCTCAGGTGACAACATGTCCCTTGTCATCGGAAGAAGAGGAAAAACTCTAGATGCATTGCAGTATCTATCCAATCTCGTACTGAATCGAAATCGTGAAGAGTACATGCATCTAACCTTAGACAGTGAGAACTATCGCGAGCGTAGGAAAGACTCTCTTGAACAACTGGCTCATCGTATGGCGGAAAAAGCCAAGCGTCAGCGCAGAGACATTATTCTCAATCCCATGAATAGTTATGAGAGAAGGATCATTCACTCTGCACTGCAAAAAGATGAAGAAGTCAGCACACGAAGTGAAGGAAGAGACCCTTATCGCAAAGTGATCATATTTTTGAACCGTTAGCCCAGAGTGACTTCTGGGCTTTTTTTGAAGGAGGAGAGCGTGAGTACTATCTGTGCCATATCTACATCTCTTGCAGAAGCTGCCATTGGCATTGTCAGGCTCTCGGGACCTGAATCGCTTCCTATTGCAAAGTCCATTTTTCGTGGAAAAGATGTAGAAGAAAAACCTCGCTATATGCACTATGGCCACATTATGCGTGGGGATGAAGTCATTGATGAAGTCTTGATGGTTTACTATAAAAGCCCCTACACCTATACCAAGGAAGATATGGTGGAGATTAACTGCCATGGTGGTGCTGTTGCCTTGCAACGCGTTCTTGCCCTTTGTCTTGAAAAGGGTGCACGCTTAGCAGAGGCAGGTGAATTCACACAACGTGCATTTTTAAACGGTAGACTGGATTTACCTCAGGCTGAAGCCGTGATGCAATTGATTCAAGCAAAAACCAATCTAGCCTATGATGTTGCCCTCACCCATCTTGATGGGGATATTTCTCGCAAAGTTACCGAAATCAGAAATGTACTTCTGGAACTGATGGCAAGAATTACTTTGGCAGTTGACTATCCCGAAGAGGATGAAGAAGAAATTAGCTATGAAGCCTTAGAAGAGGGAATGCGAGGAGTCGCTTCCTCTCTTGAACGACTATTGAAGAATGCAGAGAAAGGTCGGCTACTTGAAGAAGGTCTCAGAACGGTTATTTTAGGGAAACCAAATGTGGGTAAATCTTCTTTACTCAATGCCTTAAGTGGCCATAGTCGTGCCATTGTGACCGACATTGCTGGAACAACCAGGGATACGATTGAAGAAAAAATCCAAATCGACGGTCTTCCCCTGATTCTTGTGGATACTGCAGGATTACGTGAGACCCTTGACCCTGTAGAACGTTTGGGCGTGGAGCGAAGTAAGGAAGCCATGGAACGAGGGGACTTTATCCTCTATGTGCTCAGTGCAGAAGATCCTTTAGATGATGAGGATAGAAAAACACTGCAATTCCTCAAGGACAGAGAATACCTGGTAATAATTAACAAAGTAGATAAAGAATTAACGATAGATGTAGAAGAGCTTGAGACCTATGTAGATGGCGACAACATCCTCTATAGTTCTCTCCTACAAAAGAAAGGGATTGAAGAGATTCAAGATGCCATTGTGGAGAGAACCCTGGGTAAACAGTTGAGCTTAGGTGAGCCTCTTCTCCAAAATCAACGCCAGATTGGACTTCTTAAAGAAGCCCTTCATTGGTGTGAAGATGCTATAAGCGATCTTGAACAACGAGAGGCCTATGACTACATTGAAGTGAACATCAAAGGTTGCTATGAAAGTCTAGGCCAAGTCTTAGGAGAAAACACTCCTGATATTTTGGGAGAGGTCTTCTCCAGATTTTGTGTAGGTAAATAATGAACTACGATATTATAGTTGTGGGAGCTGGACATGCTGGGGTTGAAGCAGCCCTAGGGGCAGCACGCCTTGGTCGTCAAGTCCTTCTCCTTACCATGAATTTAGACTCTATTTCCCTTCTTGCTTGTAATCCTTCCATTGGAGGAACAGGTAAGGGTCATTTAGTGCGCGAAATTGACGCTCTTGGTGGAGAAATGGGTCTTATAGCAGATAAAGCTACGATTCAGTCCAAAATGCTCAATACGGCTAAAGGACCTGCTGTTCATTC
>CAMFGQ010000009.1 GCA_945950065.1 uncultured Clostridia bacterium | reverse complement strand
TCTTTTACAGAGTAATCTATCTACATAGATAGACCCACAATTATTATACGCTTACTCTTAAATCATATCTTATTTTTCTTAAGTCCATTGACCAGAATTGCTGGTTCAGAGTATACTAAGGGCAAGTGATTTTCACTTACAAGAGCCCAGCACAAAACAATTCTTCAACACCCAAACCATGGATGTACATTATGTGGGACAAATTTGAAGCGTTTACTTATTGGCTATGGGGCACTCCACTACTTATGATCATCGTTCTCGCCGGCATTATTTTTACTCTTCTCAGTAAGGGATTTCAGTTTAGACATCTATGGCGTATCCTCAAAACTCCATTTAAAAAAGATCCCGAACTAATCGACAGCAAAACGAAACTTACTCCTTTTCAGGCAGTATCCATTGCCGTTGGAGGCTCTGTTGGTGTATCCAATATTTCTGGTGTTGGAACCGCTATTGCTACCGGAGGTCCAGGAGCGCTTTTCTGGCTATGGATTGCAGCACTTCTCGGTATGATGATTAAAATGGCCGAGGTTACACTGGCGGTCTATTACCGAACGACAAAAGAAGATGGTACTCATTTTGGTGGACCTACCTACTACATGCAAAAAGGTCTAGGTGAAGAACGCGGCTGGAAAGCCTGGCCAATCCTTGCCATTCTCTTTGGTGGTGGAATTTTTATTACTTTCTTTATTACACTGCAAAACTACACTGTCTCTGAAGCAGTAGGAACTACCTTTAACATTCCTTATATGATTCCTTCTCTACTTCTTGTAGCCGCAGTCTATGCCATCATTCTGGGCGGACTTAAGCGTGTTGGGGAAATTGCAAGTTACCTTGTTCCATTTATGTGTCTATTCTATGTTCTCTGTGTTGTCTTGATTCTTATTATGAATGCTTCACAGATCCCCCATGCCTTTTCACAGATCTTCAAGGGAGCTTTTACAGCTCAGGCTGCAGTAGGTGGTTTTGCTGGTGCAGGAATGGCAAAAGCCATCCAGCTTGGCTTTGCTCGCTCGGTTTACTCCAATGAAGCAGGTTGGGGAACATCACCCATGATCCACGCTACTGCCGAGACAAATCACCCTATTAAGCAAGGTCTTATGGGAGCTTTTGAAGTCTTCGCAGATACGATCATCGTCTGTACAGCAACTGGACTTCTTGTCATTACAACTGGTTTTTGGGAAAGTGGAGTAAAAGGTGCTGAATTAACCCTTTTGGCTCTAGAAGCGAATATCGGTTCTTTCTCACGTGTTGTCGTGGCTCTATCGATTTTCTTCTTTGGTCTAACAACAGCAACTGGTTGGTATACCTACTACTATGTACTTCTTAACCACGCTTTTAAAGATGGACCTGCTAAGAAAGTCATTCTGATCATCTACAAAGCGTTAACACCTGTCTTTGGATGTTTACTCACATACATTACTGTATTTAAAGGAGAAACCCCAGAACAAGTCTGGGTACTTGCTGACTTCTCCTCTGTCATCCCGACCTTTATCAACATTGGAGTTATTATCATTCTTAGTGGGACCTTTATTAAACTACTTAAAGATTACAATGCTCGTTATCTAGGAAAGGGTACAGTAGATCCAAACTTCGCCATCTTCTATGAAGACAAAGTCAAAAACTAAGACAAAACCCACCCCTAAAAAGGTGGGTTTATACAAAGGAGAAGAAATGCTCTTAAACTGTTATCAGGAAGTAGAAGAACTCACAAAAGAACTCGTCTCCATCTCCAGCATCAACAAAGCACCGGGAGAAGAAACAGAGATTGCCAAATTCATCTGTGATTACTATCTTAAACTCGCTTATTTTAAACAGCATCCAGAAAGAGTCATCTATCAAAAGACAAAGAAGGATTTTGTGGATCGTCATAATGCCATCAGTTATGTAAAGGGAACAAAGGATGGCGGAAGCAAAAAAACCGTCATTCTACTTGGGCATATTGATACGGTTGGTGTGGAAGACTTCGGTGAGTATAAAGACTATGCCACAAAGCCAGATGAACTCCCCGAAATCCTAAAAAAGCACTTTGTCTTATCAAAAGAAATTCTCGATGATATGGAATCTGGAAAGTATATGTTTGGACGTGGAGCTCTGGATATGAAAGCAGGCGTAGCAGGCCATATGGCTCTGATTAGCTACTTTAGTGAACATCCTGAAGAGCTTAAAGGAAATCTTATCGCTATTCATGAATGCGATGAAGAAGATAATTCTAAAGGCGTCATTACTGCACTTGATCTTTTGGTTGAACTAAGGGAAAAAGAGGGCTTAGAGTATATTGCCTGCATCAATGCTGACTATTCCACCAATCACTCACCAGAAGATAAAAACTGTTATATCTACCACGGAAGTATTGGAAAACTACTTCCCTGTTGCAGTGTCTTTGGAAAAGAAGCCCATGTCGGTCAGTCCTTTGCAGCCTTTGACCCAAATCTTCTTACGGCAATGATTACGAAGAATGTCAGTCTGAATCCCCTTTTTAGCGATAAGGCACAGGGTGAAACCACCCTCCCACCGATCTCCCTAAAACAGTCGGATTCAAAGCCGGAATACACGGTGCAGACTGCGCTGAATACTCTATCCTACTACAATGTCTTCTCCCATGGAAGAAGTCCTGCTGATGTGCTGAGGCTTTTCAAGGAGATGGTCATCGCTTCCTATGATGAAACCGTCACCCTGCTTCAGTCGCGCTATGATGCTTACTGTGAGCTTGCTGAAATTCCTCCTTCTTCACTACCTTGGAGGACTAGGGTCTTTACTTGGGAAGAGCTTGTTGAAGAACTTCTTAATCAAGACAAGACTTTTCTTGATGAACTGCATGCATTTAAAGAAATGCTGCACAAAGAACAACCTGCTCTTGATCTACGTCTCTACTCTCATGAAGTTGCTAAATTCGCACAGAGTAAGCTCAAGGATAAATCTCCTTTTGTCGTCATCTACTTTGGCTCCATCTACAATGCTCGAGTAGAAACAACTGGTGAGACTCCTAAGGAAAAAGCCCTCCTTGAAAGCGTAGACAAAGCCCTAGAGCTGGTTCAGCCCCACGCTAAGCGGAGCATCAAAACAAGAAGATTCTATCCCTATATCTCCGATTCAAGCTTTATGGCAGTCTGCGATAGTGAAGAAGCCATCGAGAGGCTAAGAAGAAACATGCCTTCCTACACAACCAAATATGTCCATGAAGTCGAAAAGATCCTTCAGATTAATGTGCCCGTAGTGAACATCGGAAGCTTTGGTAAAGATGGACATATGCTAACTGAGCGTGTAGATAAATGGCAGACTTTCCACAATGTCCCAAATATCAGTTACCATACTATCCTCTCTCTTCTTGACTAGGACTTAGAGATGGGGCTCCTTTCAAGGAACCCCATCTTTTTTTCTTTTCCTCTTGATTCTGTTGTCCTTTGGCTAAGCAGTTTGGCTTAAGGATCTTGAGTAAGAGATAAAGAAGCCCGCAGATAGATCATTCGCTTCATGTAGAAGCCTTATCTACTTTATTGTAGAGCTTAACTCTTTTTGGTTATCGTTATAGCATATCGCTTGGTTATGCTCTAGAACTTAAGGGTCGCCTAGGCGACCCTTAAGTCATACACTATTCACTTACTCTCACTTAGATTCAAATGGATCAGCAGTGTTCCTTTTTGGTTTTTACACACAACATTGGTAATGGAAAATGTTCTGTGTTAAAATACAAATGGAGGTGATGGGATGAAATATTTAGAAAAGCTTATGCAAATGGCGGTTTTTTCTAGGAAGGATGTTGTTGAACTAGCTGGTTCCGAATCTGCTGCTCATTCAATACTCTATGAGTATACTAAGGCGGGATATATCGATCGCATCCGACGCGATCTTTATACAGCAATTAGCTTTGAAACAAAACAATCTATAGCAAATCGATTTCAGATAGCTTCAAATATTTCCGAAGACTCTTGTATAGCTTTACACAGCGCCTTTGAATACTACGGTTTTGCAAATCAGGTTTTTCACGAAATCTACGTGGCAGCAAAAACTAGATTTTCTAATTTTAATTATGATGGAATTGACTATACAAGAATTTCTCCAAAGATAAGCTCTGGTATTGTTAAAACAAACTCAGGCATTAAAGTCACTAGTCTAGAAAGAACCGTTATAGATAATATCTATTTCTTTAATAGATATGGCGGATTGGAAGAACTGATACGATGTATCATGATGATTCCCTCTCTTAAACAGGACAAACTTATTCAATTTCTCGATGAATACAATCAATCCAATCTTTATCAAAAAACCGGATACATCCTTAGCGAATTTTCAAAGCAACTGGGAATTGACAAAGAATTCTTTGATTACTGTAAAAGCAGAGTTCCACAATCAAAACAATATCTCTATACAGAAAAAGATTCGCTTTACAAAAGTTTTGTCCTGCAGGAGGATTGGAAACTATACGCGCCCGAAAGCATAATCACTATCATTGAAAAGGGAGCTATACATGATACTTAAGTGGGATAAAAAAACTTTAGGAAAAGAAGCGAATGATCTTGGTTTTGTACGTGATACCTTCGAAAAAATCTGTCGATTGACTGATGTCTTAAATTTTATTGATAACGATTCGCTCCTTGGGCAAACACTAGCGCTTAAAGGCGGTACAGCTATTAACCTTACGATTTTTGAATTGCCTCGTTTATCTGTAGATATTGATTTAGATTTTACTGAAGATATGACACGAGACGAAATGCTATCTTCTCGATATTTGATTAATGATCGAATAAAGAAATACATGAATGCAAACGGCTATTTACTAAGCCATAAGTCTAAATTATCCCATGCCTAGGATTCTTTCGTTTTTTGAGTACGAAAACACTGGAGGGATGAAAGATAATATCAAGATTGAAATTAACTATATGCTTCGTTGCCATCTTCTCCCTATTGATAAAACTCCTATTCGAACTTCCTGGGAACCCAAACTTTTTTATGTTCCCAATAGAAATATTCGCAAGCAAAATTGTCGCGCTTGTCAACAGAACAGCAGCACGAGATCTTTACGATATCTATCGTCTGATAAGATCCGGAATAATAGATAATCCCCAAAAAACCTGCTGAGAAAATGTACCGTCTTTTACTCCTCTATTAGCACGAACTCGCCAATGATTCCTTTTAATTTTGAGTCTATAAATCAAATTACTCAAAAGCAGATCAAATCAGACCTATTTCCAGTTCTACGAAAAAAGGAAAACTTTGACCTTTTTACAGTGAAATCTGAGGTTATGGCTTGGCTTGAAGAAGTGCTCAGAATGGAGAATCAAGAAGAAGAATACCTTCATGCATTTATAGAAAAATCATTTCGACCCGAACTTCTCTTTGACTCAGAAGAGATCTTAGCCCGAATTCAAAATCATCCTATGGTGCTCTGGAAACTTTTGCAAAAACAAATTTAACCTAATCATCATCGATTGATCTTAAGAGAGATTAAGGGTCGCTAAGCGACCCTTAATTCATACAGCTATTCACTTACTTTCACTTAGATTCTAATGGCTAAGCGATAAGCAGCTTTCGTTGCCTCATGAACTTTACCACCGATAAAGCTATCACCAATGTTGTAGAGTTCTGGAGCAACTTTTTCTTTTTGTGCTTCATAGAAAGGACTCTCGTCTGCTCTACCACCCATAGCAAGGACAACAAGATCAGCTTTTAAGTCTTGAACTCTTGTCTCTTCCCCAGGTTTTTTAGCTAGAGGGTTTTCGATATTGTCGGGAAGAAGTGGCTGCCAAGTATTATAAGGATTAGGAACATTCTTGCTGACATTTCTTTCTATGGTCACTTTTCCTGCTCCTAATGCTGTTACCTTGGCGCAGTTGATGATCTTTCCGCCTGCTTTTTCAAAATAATGAATGAGATGACCACGGTTTGCGGTACAGACACCCTTCATGATTTCTGGAATCATCTCCACAACTGTCACATCTCGATTTTGTTCATAACGTAGCCAGTAGGCAGTTTCCATACCGACAACGCCTCCTCCAACGACGACAATTTTCTTGGCATCTTCAAGGAGTTCTGGTTTTAAGAGTAGATCTGTTGCTTGAAGGACTTTAGCTTCTTCTTTTCCAGGGAATGGAGGATCAATATCCCTTGTTCCTGTTGCAAAGACGACAGCATCGTATTTGGCTTCTTTAAGATCTTCCGTGGTCACGGCTTTACCCATATGAACTTTGAGTTTCTTGGATTTTTTCGTTTCTTTGACGCGATGCTCAAGATAGATCAGATAATTTTCAATGTCGAATTTAACCTTTGGAATACATCCTGGAACAATTCTTCCACCGAGTTTCTTAGTCTTTTCAAAGAGCTCCACTTCATGACCGCGTTCTGCAGCTTGAACTGCAAAGACAATTCCAGCAGGTCCACCACCAACAACGGCAATTTTTTTCTTTTTCTGAGCTGGATCTGGATTTAGTGGAAGCACATCTTCAAAGCCTGTTCTTGGATTGACGGCACACTGTGGATGCCCACCCTCGACAAACTCATTGATACAGCCTTCCTGACATCCAATACACGGTCTGATCTCTTCTACTTTTCCTGCAAAGGCCTTATTGCACCACTCAGCATCGGAAAGAAGAGGTCTTCCAAGCATGATCATATCTGCATCACCATCTCGAAGCGCTTGTTCAGCAACATCAGGATAGCCTAGTTTTCCAACAGCAACGATGGGAACCTCTACGCCTGCATTGGATTTGATCTTTCTTGCTGCAAAATATTCCTTTGCCACTCTTGAAATATCAAGGAAACATCCGGCTGGCATTCCTGATGGAGGATGAGGTAACCACCAGTTATCATAGCAACCAAGATCCACATCAAAGATGTCGACGCCAGCTTTTACGAGATTTTCCATATAGTTCAGCGTATCAGCAATAGTACGGCCATTTCTAAATTTGCTGAGGATTTTGCTGCGATACATCTCTCTTCCATAGGTTTCATTTAGTGCAAGAGAAAGGTCAATCCTATACATTATCGGATAATGTGGTCCAACTCTTCTTCTAATTTCTTTGATGATATCAATGCCAAAACGCTGCCAATCTGCATAGCGACCTATCTTTCTTCTATTGAAGGCTGGGCTTGTCAATTGATCAAGTAGATAACCTTCATGACCATGTAGATAAACGCCATCAAGACCACAGTGCATTGCATCTGCTGCTCCCTGTCCCATATTTTTGACGATCTTCTTAAGAGACCAGTCTGTCAGTGGCATACAGGGAATCTCAGAAATATAGTAGTTGGGATTGACTGAGGCAGAGACTGGAAATTTATACTGCTTAACAAGGCATTCGGGATTTCCAACGCGTCCTAGACCTGCTGTAAGTTGAATGAAGATTTTGCTACCATAGGCGTGGCAGCCTTTTGCAAGATCTCTCCAGCCAGCAAGGACGGTTCTACTCCTGTCAATTCTTGGAAAATACGAAAGTTTTCCAAGTTCAGTTACGGAGTTATCAATGCCATGGCTGATAGGAATCAGTCCCGTTGTAAGAAGTCCAACACCACCTTTTGCTCTGTCAAAGAAATATTCCAGCATTTTATCATTAGGTCTACCTGTCTCTTCTGCCATGCTGATATTTCCCATAGGTGCCATGACAAGCCGGTTTTTTACGGTCATACGGTTAATCTTAATGGGAGAGAAAAGATGATCATAAGGGTAAAGTTCCTTTGTCATCCTAGCTGCACCCTTACAGGGTTTAATGCTTTCTTCCCTCATCCAGTTACCATAACTATCTACAAGATTTTGAATGAGTTGATCCCTTTTCATATCCTCCTCTTTCCTCCTAGATGGCACTCTTGCTCCTAGAACATCTTCTGCGATTTTCTGCTGACTGATCACCCAGTTTGTGACCTCAGAAAGATTTTCCTTGCTGACATCACTTGCACCATCTCTCACCATTTTTAATGTAAAGGCTTGTTCCTCTGTTAATGTTGTTTTTGAGCTGAGTCCCTTCTCTATCTGTTTGACTTTCACGCTCATAATGGCTTTGTTTGAGCCACTGAGTTTATTCATGTCAAAGCCACCGCGCAGATAGAAGACTTCTGTTCCTAGTGGAACATTGTTCTTTTTACGAAGAACATCTTTTGAAGCCGGAGTCACAGGACCCATACCTACACCACAAAGTCCCTTTACGTCAAAGTTCTTATTTGCCTCTTTATAGCCCTTGACTCCACCCGCGAAAAGCCACCCAAGATAAATGATCGGTTCTCCTCTTTTTACTTCTTGGCTACCGAGTTCATAGTAAGGTAGAGATGTTTCTTCTGCTAGAAGCCGAGCATACTCTTTTGTATAACCTGTTTCTGATGTGTATACAATTGCTTTAATCATACTCCCCCCTAGAGTCTACGGTCTCTTTCCATCTTATCGTAGTGATTCTTTAAGAAAGGATGTGCCACATAATATAAGAATTTGTTATCTAAGTTAAACCAATATATGACGACTGTAGCAAGCCAGATTCCTGTAAGGAGAAAGAAAATCCTCTTTAGCCACTTCTTACCAGGACAGGGAGTCGTCGAAATCAACCAAGGTTTCATCTAAAGGTTCCTCCTGTAATACGGTGCGCATAAACTCATTGACTTGTTCACGCATCTCTTGGCGCGAAACTGTTCGTGGGTCTTGTAGATCGTGCTCTACCCACATAAAAATCAGATCTCTTTCTCTCGCTTCGTCTTCAAAAATACCGTGGACACCATTCATTCCCTTGCAGGCGATCTGGTCATAGAAAAGAACCATATCGCAGTTGAACTGCTCTGCCAGTTCCCACAGCATGTTGACATTCTCATAACCACCTACAGCGTGATGACGCATGGTGGATTTTTCGCTGAGAAGTGCTACATCGCGAAGGGCTTTATCTTTATCTTCAAGATCGATCATGTTATAGCCCATGGTAGAGTCCATATTGATGATGACATTGATTCCCCAGCAGTTTTGTAGCCAAGTAGGAAAGTCAGTGTAAAAAACTGCTGCTGTGGACCATATAATGGCGCGATGTCTTGTTTTCCCTTGATAGGGTAGGTATTTGTTCTCGTAGCATTCTTCCATAATCTCAAGAACTTTTTTATCTATTTCTAAAAATTTCTTGCTTGCACCAGAAACACTTGCCCAATAAAAGAGGCGATAGAGCGACTGTGTCTGTCCACTTAGGCAGCTGTAGGGACTTCGGAAAAGATCCCATTTTTGCAGCTCAATGGCATTTTGTTGATTTAGTACTGAAGCTCTTTCGAAAAAAGAATTCCAATCATACTCTTCCCCTGTTTGCTCTTCAATGAACTCTATGGCCTCGCGAATTTGATTCTCTGAATAATCATGGACTTCTTCTTCACTGTGGCGCATTGGAAGCATCAGAGGAAATGTTGGTAAGCCCAGACGTCTTGCCTGAAAGCCTGTTGTCATAATACTTCCATCACAGGGCATATTTGAGGTAATCATGCACTTTCCAAAGATGGGATAATCGTCTTCTGTAGCAACACCTGCTTCTGCAGCACAGCGTGAACACACATCAGCGGGTACTCCATAAGCCTCAACCTGATCAATATAGTGTGGCATCAGATGCTGATCCAGATTGCAGATGAGAAATTCTGGAAAGGTCTGCACTGGCATGGGGATCAGATTAGGAAATCCTCCAAGAAAAACCGGTGGCATGGTCTCATCAAAGGCAACCATACGATCGGAATACTTATTTGGTCCAAAACGCTCATCCCCTCGTAAGAGTTCATAGAGACCTTTCGTTACATGATCTACAATGGCATGAAAATGCATATGGCCAACTCTTAGTTCAGGCCCTCTTCTGCCCTCAAGTCCTCTATCGACAAAATGAAGAGTCGACAAATAGGAGCCCATCCACCTATAGCGGAACATAGCTTTCGTAATGCGAACAGGACTCTTGGCGACAAAAGCACCCAGACTTCCCACATTCACAAGCCAGCGATAGTAGTCATAGCTCGTATCTTTAAGGCCGCGCCACTCTCGATGTTTTGCAATACCTGTCTTATCCTGATAGCGTTTTCGAAGTCCACCTGTTTTTCTTTCAGCTTGCACTAGGGGATCAAAACGCTCAAGTAGTTTATCAATGATGTTCATGGTCCCCTCCTATACATTTAATTTCTTGTATTCAAGACTTTCTGCAAAGGCTTGAAAACGCGTCCGTAGTTGTCCTGTTGAGCTTGTCGTGTATTCTCGCTCAATGGTGCAACAGGGTATGTCCATTTCGTTGATCAGTACATAGCTTCCAAGAGCTCGTTCATAGCCCCAAAATTCACAGAATTTCATGGCCTGGAAGATGACACCATCGGCATCGTACTCTTCCACGAGTTTTCTGATGTACTGTTTTCTCCCGATCACTTTCTCCTCATTCATAAAGCGTGGGCATTGGCTCGTATCAAGATAATGGCGAGCGATGGCATCCAGTGCATCTTCACCTTCTCTAAGTACGATCTCTTCATAGCCTGGAAGGGAGCCATAGCAGTAGCGATCAGCCACCACATAGAGTCCACATTCTTCTACAAGCTTTGTGAAATCAGGATCGTCAATTTCACTTCCTGCAACGACTACACGTGCACGATAGGAAATCGGATCAGTTTTTCTTTTCTTCAGTTCCTCTAGGGTTTCTTCTAGAGGACCAATAATCTTATCAAAAGGACAGACTTCTGCTACAAGACAAATCACATGAAACTCATAGGAGGTCAGTGGTGGATTCTCAAGTTTACGAAGACCTCCAATGGCTGTAATCACCCTTGATAGGCGATTATGCTTTTCAATCGATTCAAGGAGCTTCTCTTCTGAGATATCTACTCCATAGACATCTCGTAGAGGATTGAGAATTTTCACTTCAAATTGTGTCCTGTAGTGAATAACTGATGTCTTATCATTTTTAAGAGGAGCATCTAGATGGGTCACAAAAAACTTTGGACTTTTCACTAGATCAAGCAAGTGAAAATGCTCTTGTGCGCGGTCCATTGCAGCACAAGTTTCACTTCCAAAGAGTGCATCTAAAAAATGATAGCCTCCCTCAATCGCACGCTCCAAAAGGCTTCGGCTAAAGGGACAGTTTCGATTGGTCAAATAATATGTAGCAATATCCGGTGAGCTGGATCTTGGAGCCCGTAGTCTTACGCTAAAACAATTGTCGAGATTTAGGAGCACTGATGGAATATAGTAGCATGTATATCCCAGTGCAAGTTTCCCTTCTTCTTTTGCTTCCATCACCAAATCATTATTTGCTTCCTGAAGGAGGTTCTCAAATGTGATGAAATGCTTTAGGTCTTTCATCTTAGCCTCCTCTAGTTTTTAGCACTTGCTTTTTGTCTTGCGAATTCTGCCGCTCCTAGAGCACCCATAAGCTGTGGATCTGTATCTAGTTCCACTACTTTGAGTTTGAGTACATGTTCTATGGCTTCTTTGAGACCGATATTTTTAGCACAGCCACCTGTTAAGGTAATGCTCTCTGTAGCACCTGATTTTTTCGCCATAACAAAGCATCGCTTCGCTACAGACATCTGAATACCAGCTGCTATCTCATCCATCTTTTTGCCTTCACCCACAAGAGTAATGACTTCACTCTCGGCAAAGACGGTGCACTGGGCTGTAATGGGGATGACATTTTTTGCCTTTAAGGATAATCTTGAAAATTCATCAAGGCTCATCTCAAAAGCTCTTGCCATGGCTTCATAGAAGCGTCCCGTTCCAGCTGCACATTTATCATTCATGGCGAAGTTCTTCACCGTACCATCGCGGTCAATGGCAATCCCCTTAACGTCTTGACCACCGATATCGATGATGGCTTTGACATTTGGATTGGTGACATGAACGCCCATAGCGTGACAGCTGATTTCAGAGATATTCTCATCAGCAAAGGGCACTTTGTTTCTTCCGTAGCCTGTACCAATAAGATAAGCAAGATCTTCTGGACCTTTTAGTTCAGGGATCTTGGCAATGGTCTCGTCCATAGCAAGTCTAGCGGAGACTTCTGCATTCATTTTGCTTTTCATTGTCGTATCGGCAGCGATTTTCCCGTTTTCATCAATGATGACGCATTTTGTGTAGGTACTTCCTACATCACAACCGCCGTAGTAGTTCATTTTGTCCTCCCCTCATCCTCTTCTCTCTTAAAATGCATTTCCCTCATGCCTTCAACTTCATCACAAATCGGCTTCATGGAGCAAGCCCCACAGTCTGTGGGAAGTCCATCTAAAATATGACAAAGGGCTTCAGTAATCTGCCTGTTTTTTTCTGCAAGAGGTTCTAGCTTTTTCACCAAGTCTTCTTCTGTGACAAAAATCAATTTCATATGGTGGATATTTGGATTTTTCTTGTATTCTTTGATAAAGCTCGTACCAATATGCTCAAAGGACATGCCCCTCTGCAGGCTTACTCTTCGAATGCGTACTTGCTCTCTACCAGTTGAACTTGAAATGCGCATCATATATCCTTCTGGGAAAATATGATATTTTGCAAATTCCAGTTCTCGTATTTCTTTATAAGCTTGATCTTCATCATCACTGACTTCTTTAAGCTCAAGCAGGGCAATGCGGGCATAAGCTGTATCCTGCTTGATCTCCTTTAAGTCTTTACCAAAGAGGAGAATCTGATCTTCTTGAATCATGGTGTTATCCGTAGTCACACTAAGAAAATGCACTGCCCCAAGCTGATCTGCACCAAGCTCATAGGCTGCTTCTTTTTTTAGGACCACTTCATTTTCTCCCAAGTCCTTCCAAGCTTTTTTTTCGTCATAGCTCCACACTTTAGAAGGCGCTCCAAGAAGATCAAGAGTATTCTCTATAATCCCGTGATAGAGGTTCATCAGAAGGAAAGATCCCTTTTCTGATCTTGTTTATCATGCCATTTGTTCAGCAAATTATAGGCAAGGCCCGCACCTTTCATATCTAAATTGAACATAAAGATAATGAAAGTAATTCCAAAAAATGCCAAGGCTGATAAGAGAAGGATCTTCAAAATCTTTCTAATTTTCAAACAAGTTTTCATCTAGGCCTCCTTAGCACTTGCCTTTTGTCTTGCGAACTCTGCCGCTCCTAGAGCACCCATAAGCTGTGGATCTGTATCTAGTTCCACTACTTTGAGTTTGAGTACATGTTCTATGGCTTCTTTGAGACCGATATTTTTAGCACAGCCACCTGTTAAGGTAATGCTCTCTGTAGCACCTGATTTTTTCGCCATAACAAAGCATCGCTTCGCTACAGACATCTGAATACCAGCTGCTATCTCATCCATCTTTTTGCCTTCACCCACAAGAGTAATGACTTCACTCTCGGCAAAGACGGTGCACTGGGCTGTAATGGGGATGACATTTTTTGCCTTTAAGGATAATCTTGAAAATTCATCAAGGCTCATCTCAAAAGCTCTTGCCATGGCTTCATAGAAGCGTCCCGTTCCAGCTGCACATTTATCATTCATGGCGAAGTTCTTCACCGTACCATCGCGGTCAATGGCAATCCCCTTAACGTCTTGACCACCGATATCGATGATGGCTTTGACATTTGGATTGGTGACATGAACGCCCATAGCGTGACAGCTGATTTCAGAGATATTCTCATCAGCAAAGGGCACTTTGTTTCTTCCGTAGCCTGTACCAATAAGATAAGCAAGATCTTCTGGACCTTTTAGTTCAGGGATCTTGGCAATGGTCTCGTCCATAGCAAGTCTAGCGGAGACTTCTGCATTCATTTTGCTTTTCATTGTCGTATCGGCAGCGATTTTTCCGTCTTCATCAATGATGACGCATTTTGTGTAGGTACTTCCTACATCACAACCACCATAATATTTCTTGCTCATATCTTCCTCCTACCAGGTTCTCTCATCATCAAAGTCAACAAGACTTGGATCCACAGGTGTAGCTCCCATAACGGCTTCCATATAGCGATTGACGGATTGACGCATTTCTTTTCTTGAAACGGTTCTTGGATCCATCAGGTCATGGGGTACCCAAATCAGGTGAATTCCGCGTTCCCTTGCCTGCTCATCAAAGAGTCCTTGTAAACCAACCATGGTTTTACAAGCCACATGCTGATACATAATGACGATATCGGCATTGTACTCTTCTACAACTTTCCAAAGTTCTGGAAGTACATTCTCATAGCCACCGTTTGTATGCTTTCTCATGACCATGCGTGAGTAGACTCTCGCTAAGTCTTTGAAAGCTTCATCTTCATCTTCAACATTCAGAGGCTTATCGTAGTTCAGCATTTCCATATCGGCAAGGACAGTAATGCCCCAGCAAGCAGAGAGCCAGCTTGGGAAGTTGGCATAGTAGTGGGAAGGACAGCTCCAGACAATAGCACGGTATCTGTGATGTCTAGTAATTGGAAGTCTCTTCTCATAACCATCTTCCATAATGGCATTGACTTTCTTATAGGTTTTTAGTGTACGAGGATCAAGTCCACCATCGATCTGATAAGCAAACTCTCTATAGAGTGCACTGGTGGAACCGAAAATTTGAGGATAGTTGGTCTTGTTGATGGCCCAGCGTTCCATTTCAAGATCCAGTTCTTCATTGTAGCGCTTCATATTTTCGAAATAAGCATCCCAGCTCCACTTTTCACCGGTGTGTTCTTCGATGAATTTGATGCATCCCTTAATGTCCTCTACACCGCTAAAGAGTACATCTTCATCGTGGTAGCGTACGGGGAAACAAAGTGGATAGGTTGGAATCTTAAAACGTCTTTCTTGATAGGAAGATGCCATAACAGATCCATCACAAGGCATAGTACTGGCGATAAAACACGAACCCATAAGTGGATAAGCATCAAGAACTGCAGCTCCTGCTTCACTGGTAGGTACAGGGCATGTATCCGATGGTAATCCAAAGCTCTCAATAGCATCGATATAGGGGATACAGATCAGCTGGTCAATCTCTGAAACGAGAAAAACAGGCATCAACTGGTAAGGAATTCCAATAAGATTGGGGAAACCACCCATAATCTGACTCATGGTCATTTCATCAAAGAGAACAATCTTCTTTGAAAGTTCTTCATCGCCGTCGCCAAAACGCGTATCTGCAATCATCATATTGGCAATATAAACTGTTCCTGCTTCAACGACGCGTCGGAAGTTCTCATGACAGATCTTCAGCATATTGCCTCGAAGACCCATGGAGTTACGATCGACAAAGGCAGGTACGCCAAGATAGGACGGCATCCAGCGATAGGTAAAGAATCCTCTTGCTATCTTATAAGGTGCTTTTGATGTAAAGGCCATCATGACGCCCCAGATCTTCAGCCAGTTGACATAGTCCACCATGGTGTCTTTCACACCACGGAACTCTCTTCTTGTACTGGCAAGGCCACCCTTATAGAGATGTCCGATTTCTTTATCTCCGTATTTTAGCCATTCGACAAAGCTTTTTCCTTTATTCTTTATTTTCTGTTTCACTTTCTAGCCTCCTTTGCCTTTTGGATCTTCTTAATCTCCAGACTTTCGACGAAGGCTTGCATTCTTGTACGAAGCTGTCCTGAAGACTTGGCAGAATAAGGTCTATCGATGGAAAGAACAGGATGTCCATATTCTTCTGCTTGGATATGGCTTGCTAGAGCTCTCTCAAATCCCCAGAAGTCACAGAATTTAATCTGTTCGTAGATGACACCATCGGCATTGTATTCTCGTGCAAGGCGGTCTACTGTAATTCTTCTCTGTTCGACTTTTTCGCTACTCATAAAGCGTGGACATTCACTGACCTCTAGATAATGTCTACAGATTTGGGTAAGGAGATCCTCATCTGACTCCTCATCGATTTCAATGACTTCGCGTCCTGGAATGGAACCAAAACAGAAGCGATCTGCTACGACGAAGGCACCTGTTTCTTCAATGAGGCGAATCAGATCGAGATCATCAATTTCACTTCCAACCACAACAACCCTGGCTTTATACCAAGGTTTAGGATCAGGTTTTCTGTTTTTAATCTCTTCTAGGGTTTCACGAAGTTTATCAATGATCAAATATTGAGGACAACAATAAGTAATAAGATTAAGTACATGGAATTCATAGCCAGTAATCGGTGGATTGTCGAGTTTTCTAAGATCTCCGATTTCAGTCATAATGGCACAGAGCTCATTGTGACGATTCAGGGCATCGCGAAGTGCCTCATCAGAAGTATCCACGCCATAGACATCGCGTAGTTCATTGAGAACGCGCTTGCGCATTTGCACAGCATAATGTCTTACTGTAAAGTCTTCCACTTTATAGGGAATATCAGCATGAGTTACAAAGAATTTTTCGTTGGGAACTAAATCGAGAAGTTCGATGTTTTCTGCACAGCGATTCATCATGGCACAAGCATCCACGGCACAAAAAGCATCCATGAAGTTCATACCACCTTCAAAGCAGCGCTCTAAAATCGCTCTACAGAATTCACATGTGTAATTGGACATATAGTATGTAGCAATATCCATTGAACCCGTGTTCGGGGCTCTAAGTCGCACTGAAAAACACTTATCGATATTGAGAAGGACTTCGATCATGGAAAAACATGTATAGCCTAGAGCTAGTTTTCCTTCACTTCGTGCCTGTTCAATGAGTTCGTTGTTGGTGTTTTCAAGTAGTTTTTCGAAGTAGATCATATGCTTCAAATCTTTCAACGCCTACACCTCATTTCTTATTTCGCCAAGATGTCTAGTTTCTCCATGGCTTCTCTTACGCCTTGGATGACCTGTGCATCACTAGCCAATGCGAAAATACTCTTTCCGCAAATGTCGTTTTCTGCATGGGAAGGGTCCATTTCGATGGTGCTTAAAAGTGGAAGTCCATTTGGAAAATGATGTTCCACGAGTTCAGGATTTGTCACCCGATTTAAGATCACCCCAACTTCTTCATACATCACCATTTCATCTGCGACTCGCTTAATGGTTTCCACAACTTGGATTCCTTTTTTGCTTTGGTCGCTGATGAGAAGAAGATGGCTTACCTTTTCCATCACCCGCCTGTTGATCTGTTCAATGCCTGCCTCGCCGTCTACCACCACATAGTCAAATTCCTTAGCTAAAAGAGTAATAATTTCTTTTAAATAACTATTGATGGTACAGTAGCATCCCGCTCCTTCTGGACGTCCGATGGCGAGAAAAGAAAATTTATCTTCTTCTACCATGGTGTCAAAGATGCGAAAACGCGCCTCGTTTAAAAGTTCGATTGCTGTATTTTTTTGTCTGTCTTCAATATTCTGCACAATTCGTTTGCGAATATCATCAAGCGTCTCTACAACATCGACTCCTAGTGCCGTAGATAAACCCACCGCAGGATCTGCATCAATAGCCAAGATACGCGCCTCGGGATAGCGCTCCACGAGCAGTCTCACCAAAGCTGCTGCAATGCTGGTTTTACCTACACCTCCTTTTCCAGATACAGCCAAAATTGCTTTAGCCATTTAGCCTCCTTGAATTTGGTCTTTTGGTCGTTCCAGTTATTGATGTGATAATTATAACATATATTCCAGTGAGAAAACGACAAAATAATAAATTTCTTTCTTTTTTATTCCTAATAATGCCTTTAAAAAGACGTTTTCTTTCGATTTGCACCTAATTCACTTGCGAATTCGCCTAAATTAGGCTACAATAATGTAACTGGCATCTGGTAGAGCCAGTTCAAACTTCATTATTAAATACTGGTCGGTCCAGTTTAGGAGGTAAGATGTTAGAACTAAGAGAATTACAAGCCCCTACCCTAAAAGAACTCTTCATTCAGGAAATAGAGAAAATGATTCTCTCAGGGAAACTAAAGATTGGTGATAAGCTCCCCTCGGAAAGAGAGCTTTCTGAACAAATGAAAGTCAGCCGCTCTGTTATCGCAGCTGGACTTGTTGAACTAAAAAACAAAGGCTTTCTGATCACCATTCCCAGAAGTGGAACTTATGTGGAGGACTACAGAAGAGAAGGCAGATTAGATACACTGGTTTCTATTATTAATTACAATGGAGGCCGCTTTAGAAAAGAAGATGCCTGCTCCCTCGTTGTATTGCGTTCGGCACTAAAACAACTCGCGACAGAATCTCTTTTTGAAAATCTCACAGAAGAAAAGATTCAAATTCTTGAGCACATGGCCAAGAATATTGCCACGGCAAACACACTGCAAGAACAAGCAAAGGCAACCATGGAGTTTGACCACGAGCTTGCTTTTCAGAGCGGAAACACCATCCTTCCACTTATCTTCTCTTCCTTCTCAGCTCCTTATAAAACACTAATCACTGAATACTATCAGATTCCCGGTATCCACTCTTTCTATGTGGAGCTGATGCAAAATTATTGTCTCTTTGTCAGAAGTGGTGATCTCGAAGGTGCCATTTCCTCCATCAAAAGAGGTACAAAAGACGCTATAGAGCATATTAAAAAAGAAGCCTGGCCACTACTTCCGTAGTGCTAGGCTTCTTTTCTTAGTCAAGTACAATATGAAGTTTATTGTTTTCTAGATCGATCTCGGCAAGCTTCCCCTTAAAGGAATGGATACCTCCCATGAGATCATGCAGTTCAACTTCATCTCCTTTAATTTTTACCCCTGAGACATAATCCACAAGTAGCTTTTCGGATCCGTCTTCTAACAAGCCAAAGGCTTTAGAGAGACACATATTAAAGCATCCCTAGTTGTTTAAGTGCTTCTTCAAGCTTTCTGTCAGCTTCTTCATAAAGAAGGACTGCATCATGGAGAAGCGCTTCTTTTTCATCTTCCAGTCCATGGGCGATGTGATGAAGTTCCTCTGAATGGCTTTTGTTATGTTCTAACATATGCCTAAGTAAAATTGCTAATTCTTTCGCTTCAAGTTTCTTATGTTCACCGTGATGTCCATGCATAAGCCACCTCCTATAGTTTTAGTATAGGGTGAAAGCAAAAGGAAAAGCAAGCCTTCTTTACTTTAAGAACACACAATCTTCAAATTCAATCTTCTCTTTCTCTATCACCTGAAGGATTCTTTCTTCTTCTTCAGGAGGAGAAGCCCATGAAATTCCACAACCAGAGGAAAGATCCCTAGGCACAGGAATCAGTCTACCTTCTATTCCTGCTTTTTTTGCTGCCTGCTCCATATGCATTGCATCTGCAATCGTATGGAATGTCACAATATACCTCATGGTCTTAAGGTCTGATGATCAGTTCATATTCAAGATCAACAGGTCCCCCCTCTACATTAAGTCCTTTATCTTTAGCAAAGTTTTCCACATTTTTAAAGGAGTGGGCTTCACTAAGAAGAACCTTCAGCTCTTCTCCCGGAAAAGCTTTTAGCGCTTGAGCAACTTGCATAATGGGCTCAGGACAAGATAGTCCACGTACATCAATTTCTTTCACAATGACCTCCTAAGCTTCTTTTCGAATACCAGTATAGGCAACGACAAAGAGGAAAACAATACAAACAACTGTGGCAAGCTGTCCTGCAGGTGATGGTCCACCAGCTACAGCGGCAGCTTCGGCAGTTGCTTTTGCAGCAGGAGCAGAAGCAAAACCAAAGTTATGTGCAGCAGCTGCTCCTAGGAACATTCCTAGAACCGTTACTACTGAGTCAGCAGAACCTTGTCCCGCTAGAACGAGTTGACGAAGTGGACAGCCACCAAGTAGCACTGCAGCAAAACCTACTACATACATACCAAGGATGTTCCATAGTGTTTGTGCATGAGCAACAGGTCCAAAGGCAACAAAGGCAAACTTACTTGTTGCAACATTGTATACGGTCATGGCAACAAAAATACCAAGAAGAATACTGAAGAGATCAAAGTTTTTCATCAGAATCACATCACGGAATCCACCTGCAAAGCACATGCGAATATGATAAGCAAGCGCACCAAAAGCTAGGCCACCAACAAGCGAAATCAGCATAGGTGCATGAATGCTACCAGGTCCTTTTTCACTCCAAGCAAAAGCGGCGGGAAACAGTAGTGCTAGAGCAAAGATAAGACCTAAGATGACCGGGAAATATGCACCACTTGCTTGTTTAATCGTATAGCTTCTTCCAAGGCTAAAGCCTTTACGCAGGAAGAAAGCTCCTGTTCCAACACCTAGTAAAAAGCCAACGAGACCGATATAGGCACTAATGTCTCCAGCAGCCATACGAAGAATCATTCTTGTAGGACAACCAAGGAATACAAGTGCACCAATCATCATGGCAACACCCAGGAAAAAACGAATGGCTGGAGAAGATCCTCCTGTAGCACGAAATTCTTTTTTCCCTAAGGATAGGAAAAAAGCTCCCAGTACAATGCCGACGATTTCAGGTCTAAAATATTGCACAACAGGGGCAGTATGGAACTTCATCCCCCCTGCAATATCCCTCACAAAACAGGCAATACAGATGGCCATATTTGGGGGATTTCCAAAGATAGCAAGGACAACTGCAATAAGACCAGCAACAAGACCGAATAATAATAGTTTGGTTGAGTTTTTCATTCTTTCTCCTTAATAAGTATTTCGCA
>CAMFGQ010000008.1 GCA_945950065.1 uncultured Clostridia bacterium | reverse complement strand
CTTCGATTCCTTTTAGAGTAAAAGGTCCAACGCGAAGACGAAGAAGGTCCACAACGCGTCGTCCTCTTTGTTCAACCATGCGTCGGATCTGTCTGTTACGACCTTCTACTAAAGTAAAAAGATAGCGCTGTCTTCCCAGCTCTTTAATCATGATGGGCTTTGTTTGGTAGCCATCTACCTCAAGACCCGCACATAGGATTTTCATGTCCTCTCTATTTAAGGGTCGATCCAGTGTAACTTCATAGTCTTTATCCAATCCAAAACGAGGATGAATAAAGAGTTGAGCAAAATCACCATCATTGGTCAGGAGAAGCAGGCCACGACTATCATAGTCTAGTCTCCCAACAGGGAAAATACGTTTGTTTCCGGGATAATAATCCAAGACAGTTTTTCGACCACGATCATCTGAGGTGGTCGAAAGAACCCCCTTGGGTTTATGAAAAGCAAAATAGACAAAGCTTTCAGCCCCCATGATAGGCTGATCATCAAGATGTACCACATCTTCAGGGCTTACTCTTTGTCCTAATTCTGCTAGAACTCCATTGACTTTGACTCTGCCTTCACGGATCAGCTCTTCAGATTTTCTTCGTGAAGCCACTCCTGCACGTGCTAAGTATTGTTGTAGTCTCATTCTTCTTCTCCTACTGAAGGAAGGTCAGAAAGTTCCTGTAGACTAAAATTCCGTAGGAAACGAGGTGTGGTCACATAGAGCTTTGGGCTTCCTAGTGTATCTAACTCCCCTCCTACCTCAATGAGGTCACGATCCAGAAGAACGCGAATGGAATAATCAGAACCGACACCACGTAATTCATCGATCTGAACTCGTGTAATGGGTTGGCGATAAGCAATGATGGCTAAGACCTCCAGAGTAGAAGGACCAAGTCCACGATTAGGTGAAGTCCCTACAAAGGCTTCCACCAGATCTTGATAGCGATCATTGGTTGAAAGCTGATGGTGCTGACCAAAGCTTTGAATGGTGATGGCCTTTTTCTGTTCTTCATATTCTCTTCGTAGCTCCTCCACCAAGAGCATGACTTCTGAGCCTCTTATGCCAAGTAGACTGGCAATGCGTCTTGTGGAAAGTGGTTCTCTGGCAACAAAGAAAAGCAATTCCAATCTTCGTAGATTATCCATGCTTTCTCCTCTCTATTTCAATCTCACTAAAGGTTTCTTCTTGATGAAGAAGAATACGCTGATCTTGTGCTAATTTGAGTAATGCTAAAAAGCCAGCAACATACTGACCCCTAGGTGCTTCCTGAAAGAGTCCTGAAAAGGTGGTACGATCCATATAGCTTAGGAGCTGAAGGATTTCACGCTGCTGATGCATAACGGAATAGTTTTCTTTACGGATCTCATCATAAAAGACTCCTTCGGTATGATAGCTATCCCTTCGCTGGTACAGCCGTTCCATGGCCTCTTTCAAAGTGTTTGGGTCCATTTGAAAGTCTAAACTGGCTGGTTTGGGTTTAGGCATAAGAAGAGGTAGATCATCGGAATAGATTCGCTTAGGCAGGGCTTCTTTCTCCTCCAGGAACAGTCTCGATTCTTTTACCTTTTGATATTCTAAAAGACGGCTTACAAGGAGCCTTCTTGGGTCTCCCTCATTCTCCAAAATAGATTGCAATTGATGATCGGGAAGCAGCATCTGGCTTTTAATCTCTACAAGATAAGCTGCCATGGTAATGAATTCAGCGATTTCTCCTGAAGGAATGGCACGCTTATTCATTTCATCGAGATAGCTCTTTGTAATGCGATGAATGGGGATGTTATAAATATCAATCTCATCCTGCTTAATCAGTTCAAGCAGGAGATCAAGGGGTCCTGAGAATTCTTCTAAACTGATGCTTAACTCCACGTTTCCACCTTAATTTCACCCTCTTCTTCAAAGACAAGAGCTCGAATCAGTGGAGGAATGTCCCTTTGCTCAGGAGTAATGTTAATGGAAGAAAGGAGTTTTTCTTCTGCTTCACGAAAATCCTGTACTCTTGTACTTTCAAGGCGAGCAATTACCTGTCCTTCTTCCACATAGTCCCCAAGTTTGATGGGAAGATAGATGCCTGCAGATAAATCAATGCTTTCTTCTTTTGTTCTACGGCCTGCACCTAGAAGTGCAGCTGCCTCACCAATTCCCTGGGTGACAAATTCACTGACATAGCCACTTTGGGGTGCACGGACTACCGCAGAATGTTTTGGTTTGGGAAGCTCAAGGCTGGTTCCGCCTTGAGCTGTAACAAATTCTTCGAATTTTGCAAAGGCTTTCCCATCATCGATGTGTAAGGCTGCAGCTTCCGTTGCCTGATCAAAATCGTCAAAACTTCCTTCCATCAGCAGAAGCTGGGCACAAAGAGTTAAGGTTAGGAGGCGTAAATCTTCTGGTCCCCTACCCTTTAAGGTTTCCATGGCTTCTTCTACTTCATTGGCATTACCAATGGCAAAGCCTAGATGCTGATCCATGGAGGTAATCATGGCTCGTGTAGTCCTTCCAGCACGCTCTCCTAGACTCACCATGATTTTTGCCAAATGAATGGCTTCTTCTTCAGTTTTAATGAAGGCACCGCTGCCTACTTTTACGTCCAACAAAATGGCATTGCTTCCAGAAGCCAGCTTCTTACTCATGATGCTGGAGGCAATTAAAGAAGGATGGTCGACGGTTGCTGTAACATCACGCAGGGCATAGATGAGTTTATCGGCGGGAACTAGATTTTTAGTTTGTCCCACAACAGCTACACCATGGGTTTTGACCTGCTCAATAAATTCTTCCTCGCTGATCTCGGTACGAAATCCAGGAATGGCTTCCAGTTTATCCACTGTGCCACCTGTATGGCCTAGCCCCCGTCCAGACATCTTTGCCATGGGGATACCAAAGCTGGCGACAAGTGGTGCCAAGGTTAGTGTGGTTTTATCACCGACTCCACCTGTAGAATGCTTGTCTACTTTCATTCCAGGGATGGCAGATAAATCCATGTGTTCACCTGAATGGAGCATCTCCATGGTGAGGTAAAAGGTTTCTTCCTCATCCAGTCCCTGAATAAAGGAAGCCATTAAAAAGGCAGCCATCTGATAATCGGGAATCTCTCCTGTAACATAGCCAGTAATCATATGATGGATTTCTTCTTCTGTTAGCTTTCCTTTTATTCGCTTTTTATATATGATGTCGTAACTTCTCATGACTCATCCAATAAACTTTCTCCTCTGGCAGAGCCCTTGGCCCCCAGATAGTCATAAATGGTTGCAGCAATATGATAGAAGCCTCTCTTCACCCCAAAGTTCCTCGGCTTGATTGATTTGTGATAAAGAAGGACTGGTACACGTTCTCTCGTGTGATCGGTTCCTGTATAGTTGGGGTCGTTTCCATGATCAGCTGCAAGGATCAAAAGATCTTCCTCTCCCATGGCGTCGTAGATTTCGGGGAGACGCTGATCAAAGGCTTCAAGGGCATCGGCATAGCCCTGTACATTTCTCCTATGGCCAAAGTTTGCATCAAAGTCCACAAGATTGGTAAAGAGAAGACCATGGAACTCTTCTTTCATAAAGGCTAAAGTCTGGTCCACTCCATCCATGTTGCTTTCAGTGTGTCTCTCTTTGGTTAGTCCACTTCCATTAAAGATGTCGTAGATTTTGCCAACGGAGATAACATCATAGCCTTGCTCTTTTAAATGATCCAAGAGAGTATGCTCAAAGGGATCCATAGAATAGTCGCGACGATTGGCCGTACGCGTATAATTGCCTGGCTCTCCAATAAAGGGACGAGCAATCACTCTGGCTACTGCATGTTCATCCACCAGTAGCTCCCGTGCAATCTCACACATGGTGTAGAGCTCTTCAATGGGAATCACCTCTTCATGGGCTGCAATCTGAAAGACACTGTCCTTTGAGGTATAGACGATAGGAAAACCCGTTCTTCTGTGTTCTTCACCATAGTCTTTGATGACTTCAGTCCCACTGTAGGGTTTATTGCACAGGGTTTTTCTTCCTATTCTTTCTTCAAACTCTTTCATGATCTCATCAGGAAATCCATCTGGATAGGTTGGAAATGGACGTAGGATCTCAAGTCCTGCAATCTCCCAGTGACCAATGGTTGTATCTTTTCCAGCTGACACTTCCTCTAAGGCACCATAGACACCAAGAGGTGCCGGTTCCTCTCCAAGTCCCTGGACTTTGTCAATTTCCCCAAGTCCTAGCTTTTTTAAATTCTTAAGATTAGGATTTTTCGTTAAAATGGAACCTAGGGTATTGGCACCTTCATCACCAAAATCTGCTGCATCTGGTGCATGTCCAATTCCCAGAGAATCCAAAATGATCAACACAACACGCTTCATTGATTTCCTCCTTTTGCCCGCTCTATCATGGCCTTGGCAGTTTCTAAACTTGCCTGGGTTTTCTGAGCACTCATCATGGTGGCCAAGACCTCCACATGCTCGTCTTCATCCAGTTTTCTTACCCTACTGGTACCCTTTTCTTTCTCCAGATAAAAATGAGAATCACTAAAGGCAACCACTTGGGGCAAATGGCTTATGGCGATGATCTGTTGTTTTTTCGATAGCTCCCCGATGGTTTTTCCAACTTCATGGGCAACCTTACCTGAGATACCTGTGTCGATCTCATCAAAGACCATGGTGCCTTGTTCTTCCTGAGAAAAGACGACTTTGATGGCCAGCATCAAGCGACTCATCTCACCACCAGAGAGAACATGGGACATAGGACGAAGAGGCCCACGGTTCATGGAAGCGAGAAAACTGATGGTATAGTGGCCATAGTCAAAGAATTTCTCATCTTCTCTCTCCCCTATTTCTAAGGCAAAGTCTGCATCAGGAAGTTCGAGTCCTTTGAGGATTTTTTGTAATTCTGCTTTAAGACTCTTGAAGCTTTTCTTCTGGATCTCAAGGAGCTCATGACTTGTTTTGAGATAGGCATCACGATTCTTCAGCCTCTCATCAGCAATTCTCTGTCTTTCTTCATCCAGTCCTTTTGATCGCTCCAATTGTAGACTAATCTCTTCTTGATAAGCTTGAAGCTCAGGAAGCTCTCGTTGGTATTTGCGTTTCATACGCCTGAGTTCACTGTAGCGAGCTTCTTGCTGGGCTAAATAACTCTCATCAATGTCAATGCTGTAGAGCTGTTCAGATAGCTCTTCCAGCAGAGCCTCCAGTTCATAGCGTAGATCCTTGGCTCTCCGGTGGTGGTTCTCATAGCGCTTGAATTCTTGTAGCTTCATCAGAGAGTCCTCAAGATCATAGAGACCTGAAAGCACACTACCTTCTAATACCTTTTGAGAAGCACTTAGATTCTCGAGGATTTCTCTGCTATGAAGCAATTCGTCGAAGTTCTCTTCTAGCGCCATATCTTGTTCAAGGTTAAGTTTAAGACTCTGCAGTTCTTTTTCTTGTGCTTCTAAAGCTTCCTTCTCCAGTGGAGAAAGGTCTTTGAGCTGAGATAACTCTTCCTTTAGGCGCTTCTCTTCTTCCTTATAGCCCCTTATCTTTTCTAACAAGGGGGCGGTTCTCTCCTTGTCATAGCTTAAAAGGAGGCTCTGCTGATAGGAAGGTAAAAGAAGCCTAGAATGATCTCCCTGACCATAGAAGTCGATTTTAGGGGCCATGAGTTCCTTGACTTGATTGAGGTTAGCGATCTCCCCATTAATCCGTGAGACACTCCTACCCGAGGGAAAGACTTCTCTGGTTAAGGTGATGAGTTCCTCTTTGTCTTCATAGATCAGCTCGAAATAAGCCTTATTTTCTGCATCAGAAAGATCCTCTTTGGTAACGGTTTCGCCTAAAAGG
The DNA here is from genome assembly GCA_945950065.1 of uncultured Clostridia bacterium. Lineage (GTDB taxonomy): Bacteria > Bacillota > Clostridia > Peptostreptococcales > Acidaminobacteraceae > DTU036. The sequence goes on along the minus strand of CAMFGQ010000008.1, from coordinate 16,457 downwards.
ATGCGTAAACCTTCCAAGAGGACGGATTTTCCTGAGCCAGTTTCTCCAGTGATGAGATTAAAGCCTGGATGAAAACTTAAGGTGAAGTTTTCCAGTAGCAGGTAGTTTTTAAGACTTAATTCTCGTAGCATGATGGATCTTTCTTTTTAGTTAGTTTTTTTGATTTGATTCCTATTTTATCTCTATTTGTTATACATGATATTCTTTTGTTTTATTCTAAATTACTTTTAGTACCCTTCCCCACAATCACATCCTTGATGGATGCAGCATCAAGGCCCTGAGCTGTTCTAAGCTCCTCAATGCTACCCTGTTCTAGGAATCCATCTTTTAGGGTAATGGTCTGAATGTTGTTCTCACAAAACTCAGCCTTGAGCTTTTCAGCAAGGCTTCCTGTATAGATGTTCTCTTCCACGACAATAATCTTCTCATAGCCTTTGAAAAGCTCTTTTAATTCTTCCAGGCGAAGAGGAAAGACCACCCTATGATTATAGAGGTCAAAGTCGATTTCTTCCTGAAGTTTAAGGAGAGATTCCATCATGGTTCCGTAGCTAATGACCAGGGTCTTTCCACCTTTTTCATAGAGGACATTTTCCAGGATGTTTCCAGGATTGTCCTTGATCACCGAGCAATTACCACGGGGGTATTTGATGGCAAGAGGCGTAGGAAAGTCTACACTGGCTTCCAGCATGGCTTCAAGTTCAGGTTGATCCATAGGTGCAAGCACAGTAAGGCCAGGAACAATGCCTAAATAGGCCGTGTCATAGATTCCCTGATGGGTTTCCCCATCTGCCCCCACAATGCCGCTACGGTCAATACAGAGCACGACAGGTGCTTGATGAAGCGCCATATCATGAATCATTTGATCAAAGGCACGTTGTAGGAAGGTTGAGTAAATGGCCACATAGGGTTTTAGGCCAGCAAGGGCCATGGCTGTGGACATGGTTAAGGCCGATTCTTCAGCAATGCCTACATCAATGATACGATCTGGAAGTTCATGTTCAAAGGGTTTTAGGCCAGTACCATCTGCCATGGCAGCCGTAATGGCAAAGATTTTTTCATTGCCGCGAGCTAATTCAAGAAGTTTCTTGCCAAAGACGGTACTGAAATCACATTTTTCTTCTGGCTTAATGCCTTTTTGTGGATCAAAGGGCCCTACTCCATGATAGAGATTAGGGTCCTGTTCAGCTGCGGGGTAGCCTTTACCCTTCTTTGTTAAGACATGGAGTACCACTGGACCTGGATAGTCTTTTAGGTCCTTCATGATCTCAATCATGCCCTCTAAATCATGCCCATCAATGGGTCCATAGTAACGGATGCCTAGATCTTCAAAAAGAGTTGAACTCATAACCAGTCCACGCATGCTGCGTTTCATGGCAGCAATGGCTTTGGTCAAGCCTGGACGAAGTTGTGGTTTCACTTTACTTTTAATGGCTAGATAGCCTTTTTGATTACGGATTTGGTTCAGTTTACTGGAGAGGCCACCCACATTTCTACCAATGCTCATTTCATTGTCATTGAGGATGATCATGGCCTGTTCTTTCCGTACACCGATCATGTTCATGGCTTCAAAAGCCATACCACCGCTAAGGGCACCATCTCCAATGACGGCAACATGATAGTTGTTTTTTCCCTGGGCCTTATCGGCTATCATAAAGCCTAAAAGGGATGAAAGTGATGTGGTAGCATGTCCTGCCCCAAAGCAGTCATACTCACTTTCTCTACATTTTAGAAAGCCACTGAGTCCACCAAATTGGCGAAGGGTAGCCATGGATTCCTGACGTCCAGTGAGGATTTTGTGGGTGTAAGCCTGGTGGCCAACATCCCAAATAATCCGATCTTCTGGGGCGTCAAAAACCCTGTGTAGTGCCAGGGTTAGTTCAACAGTTCCTAAATTTGACGAGAGATGTCCACCTGTTTTTGACAGGGATTCCAAAAGGAATGCGCGTATTTGGGCAGCAAGGACTTCTAGTTCAACAATACTACACTCTTTAATATCCTTGGGCGAAGTAATTGAAGAAAGCTTCATCAGTATTTCCTTTCAAGAAGAGCTTTATAGAACTCTTCAATGGTTTTATCTTTGGAGAGCATGTCCAGCTGACTAAAGATTCCTTGAACCATGTGCTGATACTGCTCTTGTGCAGATTCATAGCCATAGAATTCAACGAAGGAATTCTTCTGGGCTTTTGCATCTTTACCTGGAGTTTTACCCAAAACTTCAGCAGTAGAATCCCGATCCAGGAGATCATCCTTGACTTGAAAAGCGAGTCCAAGTTCATAGCCCATCTTAGTCCAGAACTCTAGGCTCTTGTCAGGACGATTTGATCTTATGGCCGCAGCAAGGATAGGTAGGGCAATAAGGCCGCCTGTTTTTCCACGAAGCATACTATAAAGTTGACTCTCCGTCATCTTCTTACCTTCATAGAGCATATCAAGGACTTGACCATAGATCATACCTGAGCCGCCTGCGGCTTCTGATAGGGCTTTTCCTAATTGAATAAAGACGGGATCTTTTTCAGCCAGATCAAAGCAGATTTCATAAGCTAGATTCAGGAGTGCATCTCCAGCCAAAATGGCCATGGCTTCACCATAGACTTTGTGGTTGGTAGGCTTTCCCCTGCGCAAATCATCATCATCCATGGCTGGAAGATCATCATGAATGAGTGAGTAGCAGTGGATCATTTCAATGGTAGCAGCAAAAGCAAAGTCTTCCTCTGTAGGCTGCTGGAATTCAGAAAGATGCAAAAGATACAGAAGAGGACGAACACGTTTTCCTCCTGAAAGTAAGGAGTAGGCCATGGCATCATAGAGCTCACCACTGACCTTTTCGCCAAGGAGCTTCTCTAGGGTTTCTTCAATTCTCGCTCGTAAGGTGATCAAAGCGTTCCTCCATCTCTTTGTAGTAAGCTTGTAGTTCTTTATAGTGATCTAAGGCTTCTTCATAGAGTTCAAGAGCTTCATCCAGTGGCAAAGCACCGGTTAGGAGTTCTTCGATTTCTTCCATACGTTTCATTTTTTCTTTATAGTTCATCTTTGGTCTCCACTTCTAGGACTCCATCAACAAAGTGTAGCTTGAGCCCTCCTGGTTGTACATCTTCTTTTTTTCGAATCCATCCCTTTTGTTCTACAGCTACATAGCCTCGAGCAAGGATCTCCTTGGGATTGTATCCATGGATTCTTCGCATCAATTGTTCCATCTGCTCCTTTTCGTTTCTTATACGGTCTTCAAGGAGTAGATGAAGCTTATCCTTATAGTCAAAAAGCTCTCTTCCTGTATCAAGAAGGGCTTGTTCAAGTCGATTTTTCATAAATTGGAGACTTCTACCAAGAAGCAGTGCCTCTTTCTCCAGTTCAAGTTGGCGCCTTTTACCATGGAGATCGATACGATGCATCAGACTTCTGAGAGAAGTCTGTACATCCTCACTGACTAGTTGAGCAGCTTCAGTTGGGGTCGCACCCCTACGGTCTGCAACAAGTTCAGCCAAGGTAAAGTCAATCTCATGACCAATGGCACAGAGTGTGGGAACCTGTGAAGCTGCAAGTTTTCTGCAGAGCATCTCGTCATTAAAGATGGCGAGATCTTCATAGCTACCACCGCCCCTTGTGAGGACAAGAACATCCTCTTCTTCTACCTGATCTAGGGCTGCAAGGATGCTGTCCACTGCAGCTTCTCCCTGGACAGCTACAGGATAGAGTTTAATCTCACAAAAGGGATTCCGTTCAAGCAGGACCTTCATAAAGTCTTCTCTTGCTGCTCCCGTAGCAGAGGTAAGAAGAGCAATGCTTCTGGGTAAGCGAGGAAGGGATCGTTTACGAAGGGGGTCAAGGAGACCTTCTTCTTCAAATTGGTCTTTCAACGCATAAAAGGCACGTAAAAGTGCCCCTTCACCTAGGGGCTCCACGCGCTGTACATAAAACTGTAATCGTGCTGTTTTATCGTAGAGAGAGATGCGTCCATGTAGCAGGACACGATCTCCTTCTTGGAAATCATAGGGGTTCTTTTCCACATTGCCACGGAACATCACACAATCAATGGAAGAAAAATGGTCCTTAATTGTAAAATAATAATGACCACTTCCGTGCTTGGTCAGCCTCCCCACTTCAGCCTCTACTTCAACATGGCTAAGGCGAGGTGAAAGGGATAATTCACGAGAGATCAGAAGATTCAGCTGAGATACACTAAGCCTGTTCATCTTTTTTCTCCACGACACTGCCTAGGATTCCATTTATAAAAGCCGTTGATTCCTCTGTAGAATAACGCTTAGAGAGTTCCATTGCTTCAGAAATCGATACCTCCACGGGGATATCATCAAGATAGTAAATTTCTGTTGCTGCAAGGCGCAAAAGAGCAAGGTCAACTCTACCCATGCGCTCCAGTGGCCAAGAATGACTCAAAGAGTTTATGAGCTCATCAATAAAAACATGATGTTCTTCGTAGGCTTCTAAGAGATCTAGAGCATAGTTCTTTTCCCTATCCTTTTTGATCTCATCCAGAGGAAATCCTTTTGAGATTTGATCCAGGGATTTTTGCATATCTGAGGAATAGAACCACTGCATCAATCTCTGCCGTGTAGCTCTACGTGTCATTCTTCAATGCCTACAATACGTAAATTAATCTGAGAAACCGAAATGTGTAGCATGGTCTCTAGGGCGTTCTTTACATTTTCTTGGACTTGAAGGGCAAGGTCAGTGAGTTTATAGCCTTTTTTGATGACGAGGCTAAGGCTTAGGCTTAATCCCTCAAGATGCTCTTCTAGGCTAATACCAGACTGTGGCAGGCCCTTTAAGAAGTTCATAATTTGTCCTGCGATATCGTGTTTAACAAGGACTACACCTTCAACCTCGGTTGCTGCTAACGAGATCATGGTGGTGATGGCCTCGTTGCTAATGCTGAGGCTACCTTGTTTTGTTAAGAATACTTTTTCCACATTTACCTCCTAGGTAGTTGCTTCCTTTAGTATACCAAAAAAAAGAGGCCTCTTCCACTCATGGAAAAAGCCTCAATGAAGTCTATTCTTTGTCTTCTTCTAGTTCTTCGTCAAAGAGTTCGTCATACTCTTCATCATCATAATCTAGAGTGTAAAAATCGAAATCGTCTTCATCATCTAAATAATAAGCATCATCTTCAAGATCATAGAAGTCAATTTCAAGATCGGCTAAGTCCTCATCCATGGCTTCGATGACTTGATCCAGTTCAAAAACTTCTTCATCCAGTTCATCAAGTAAATAGCTCATTTCATCGAGTAGATCCAAGATTCCAAGGATTAGTTTGGTTTCTTTTTTCTCTATGTCTAATTCTAGACCTTCTGCAAAACCTTGTAGAAAATTAACTTTTTCACGGATATAGCTCATCTTTCCCTCCAGATTACTTCCTTGACAGGTATTCGCCTGTCCTTGTATCGACTTTTACTGTGTCACCGACATTGACAAAGAGTGGAACATTGACCACGGCTCCTGTTTCAAGAGTCGCTTTTTTGGTGATATTGGAAGCGCTATCTCCACGAACACCTGGCTCAGCCTCGACGATTTCAAGCTCCACAAAGTTGGGAGCTTCCACATCGATGACTCGCCCATCGTAGAAGCGCACATCCACAGAATCATTTTCTCGTACATACATCATAACATCCTGAACTTGCTCATTGGAGAGTTCAAGTTGTTCATAGGTTTCATTGTCCATAAAGATGTAGTTTGCACCGTCATTGTAGAGGTATTGCATGTTTTTCTTCTCAATGCGAGCACGATTGAAGCGATCCGAAGGATTGAATGCTTCCTCACGGGTGGCTCCTGTAATGATGTTGCGATAGGTGGTACGCACAAAGGCGGCACCCTTTCCGGGCTTAACATGTTGAAAATCTACGACAACATAGGGTTGGCCGTCAATTTCAAAGGTTATCCCTTTTCTAAAATCGTTTGCGGAAATCATACTACCTCCTAAACTTCCAGTTCAATCAACTCTTTGGGTGACGAAGAAAGAACTTCTTTCCCATCCTCGGTAACCAGTACAATGTCCTCGATGCGGACACCACCAAAGCCAGGAATATAAATACCTGGTTCATCTGTTACTACCATACCCGCTTCTAACACGGAATCATCAATGGAATTGAGACGGGGATTTTCATGGACTTCAAGGCCCACTGCATGACCTAGACCATGACCAAAATTGTCACCATATCCTGCTTCAGTAATGATGTCCCGTGCGATTTTGTCGATATCCTTGCAGACGGCACCGGGTTTAATGGCTTCTAGGGCAGCTTTTTGAGCTTTGAGAACAATGTTGTAGATTTCTTTTTGGCGCTCATTGGCTTTACCCACACAGATGGTGCGGGTCATATCAGAGCAGTATCCTTTATAGATACATCCAAAGTCTAGCGTTAAGAGATCCCCTTCTTCAATGACTTTATCTGTTGGGGCTGCATGGGGTAAGCTTCCTCGCTCTCCCGATGCGACAATGGCAGAGAAGGACTCCCCTTCTGCTCCACGTCTTCTTAAATCACTGACCAGTTCCAAATACACCTGACGTTCTGTCATGCCTGGTTTAATAAACTCCAGTAAATGAGCAAAGGTTTCATCAGCAATGGACTGGGCTTTACGCATCATCTCTGCTTCTTCTTCACTCTTAATTTGGCGTAATGGTTCAATAAGGCGCTTCATGGGAACCAGCTCACCTTGAAACTTTTTCTTAAGGCTTTCATAGGCTTCTACGGTCATAAAATCATCTTCAAAGCCTAATCGTTTCACTCCATAGTCGTTCAGTACATCCCCTATTCCCCTCTGAGCACTGATCTCTTCAATACTAAATCCTTTACACTCATTGGTGGATTGGCTTATGTAACGAAAATCCGTTACGAAAAGAGCTCGTTCAGGTAGAATCACTGCATAGCCAGTGCTTCCAGTAAAACCACTGACATAAAAACGATTCTCGGGTTTATAGAAGATAACTCCGTCTAAGGAGCGTTTCTTCATTTCTTCTCTTATCTGCTTTAATCTCACAAAGGCCTCCTTCACTATTCTATGCCCATTCTACCACAAATGAAAGAAGGGATACAATAAAAGCTATCTGTCTTTACGCATTAAATCCATAGGAGAAAGCTCTTCTTCACAGGGAAGATAAAGGATCTGCTCTGGATGAGGTGCTTCGGTGACCAGCTCACCCTCTTCGGTGTAGATTCTATCGATGAGTAGATCCACTTCCTTAAAACCAGGTCCAATAAACTGCACCTGATCTCCTTGGACGAATTTATTGCGTTGTTGTACTTTAACCAGTTTTTTGACTGGGTCATAATCAAGGACGACACCTAAAAAATCAGTTTTTCGTGTAAATTCACGGGCATTATAGAGCTGATCTTCTTCTGTAGGCTTTCGCAGGAAGAAACCTTGGGTGAAGTCGCGATGGGAGACCTTGTCGATTTCACTGAAGATTTCTTCTTTATCGTAGGTTCCCTTTTCCAGTAAGTCATCAATTGCTTTTCGATAAGCTCTTACAATGGAAGCCACATAATAGATGGACTTATTTCTTCCTTCAATTTTTAAGCTGACCACACCTGTATCAAGAATTTCCTTCAGTAGATCTGATGCACAAAGGTCCTTACTGTTATAAAGATAGGTTCCTCGTTCATCTTCAACAACAGGCAGATATTCACCAGGGCGTTTTTCTTCCATAAGATGATAAGACCAGCGACAGGACTGAGCACAGTCACCTTGATTGGCGTCACGTCCAGTTAGGTAGTTGCTGATTAGACATCTTCCTGAATATGAAATGCACATAGCACCATGAATGAAGACTTCAAATTCTAGATCAAGATCACGATTTGCATCCACAATCTCTTTAATCTCTACAAGGGAAAGTTCCCTAGCAAGAATGACTCGTTTTACACCTTGGGCATGCCAGAAACGGGCAGAAAGAGCATTGGTGGTGTTGGCTTGGGTGCTGAGATGAATCTCCACATCCCCTAGCACTTCTTTGACTAAAAGAAGGATAGCAGGATCAGAGAGGATGTAAGCATCGAAGTTCAACTCACGAATGCTTTCCAAATACTCACGCAGTTTATCTAGATCCTCATTGTGAGGAATGATGTTCAACACAAGATAAACCTTTTTATTCAGGCTTTTTGCAAAAGCAAGTCCCTGCTTCATCTCGTCTAGAGAGAAGTTTTTGGACTGGACGCGAAGGCCAAAGCTTTCTCCAGCCATGTAAACGGCATCTGCACCATAGGTCAGTGCATAGCGTAATTTTTCTAAATCCCCAGCAGGGGCAAGTAGTTCAATCTTCATTTATTTCCTTTCTGCAATCAGCAGTCCATCATCAAGAGGAAGTAGTGTAGCATGAAACTCTTCAAAAACCAGCTCTAGAAAGGCACTCATACGCTTTTGAAGGGTTTTATGCCGACGATCAATGTTCTTTTCATAGCTTAGACCCCTGCCAAAGATGTTGTCAGCTATGAGTAAAGCCCCCATTTGCATCATGGGTAGAGCAAGCTCTAAGAAATGGATGTAATGGGGTTTAGAGCCATCGAGAAAGAGAATATCAATTCTTTTCTTTCTTCTTCTGAGATAGTCTTCTCCATCTTCTAGAAGAAAGTTAACCTGCTCCGAGACAAGATTCTTTTTCGCCATCTCATAACGAGGTTCATAGCGTTCTAAGCTGACTAAATTGGCTTTAGGAAAAAGAAGGTGGAGAAGCGTAGTAGAGTAAGCTACTCCACTTCCGATCTCCACAATCTCATTGATTTCTTTTCCTCTGAGGTAAAAGGAGATAAACTCCCCCACTTCATCACTCAGGACACTAACACCTATAGAAGCTGCCTCTTGGCGAAGTTCTTCATTGGAAAAGAGTAGATTTTTTCGATATTGTTGTAGAAAGTTTTCTCGACTATTCATCGCCACTTTCTTCCTGACTTTCTTCTTCGACATATCCCTCTTCAGAGCGACGAATGTTCTCTTCATGCTCTTCAAAGGTTTCAGCAAAGTAATGGGTGGTTCCTCCCTCTTCCTTTAACACAAAGAATTTGTAAGGTGTGTCATCAGGATAAAGGGCTGCCTTAATGCTGGCAAGACCTGGATTGGCAATAGGTGCTGGAGGAAGTCCCTCGTTGATATAGGTGTTGTAATCCGACTCTATGGCCATATCTTCATAGGACAGAATAGGTTTTCTTTCCTTCAGTATATACTGTACCGTAGCACAGCTTTGCAGCATCATGCCCTCTTTTAGGCGATTATGGAAGACGCCTGAAATTAAGCTTCTCTCATCTGGATCAGCTGCTTCACGCTCCACAATGCTGGAAAGGGTGATGGCTTGACTGATGTCCAATCCCAATTCTTTGGCACGGGAGCGAAGTCCCTCATCAAAGCGTTGGTTAAAGTTATCCAGGAATTTCGTCACGATTTCTTCCGGACTGGCATTGCTGAAGAATTCATAAGTGTCTGGGAAGAGAAATCCTTCTAGATGGTGACTTCGGTCTACTCCTTGCAAGAAGTCGTAGTTGAATTCACCCTTCTCTAAGACATCATAGAATGCTTTCTCATCATCAATCAGTCCTTTTTCCTTTAACAGCTCCACGATATGGCGAACCTCATAACCCTCAGGGATGGTAATCTGTACAACCCCCTCCCCTGTTGGTGTGGTTAAGGTCTCCACAATTTCTTTCATGCTCATGGATGGACTGAGAAGGAATGTTCCTGTTTGTAGATTTCCATCTAGCTCATTCTCTTTGAGATAGGTTGTAAAGGCTAGTTGGTTCGACACCAGCTTCTTTTCGCTGAGTAAACTCCCTAGCTCAGAACTTCCCATGCCCTCTGTTACTTCAATTTCCACTTTTGATTTATCCTCTGCATCAACTGGATCATAGAGGGATTCTTTTACTTGAGAACATCCTGCAACCAAGAGAAGGAGTAATAGAAGGAGTAGAATGCGCTTCATTACTCTACCGAAATTTCTGCGAGGATTTCAGAGATATCATTCATCAGCTGGGCATAGGCTAATTCAGCCTGGAGATAACTTGCTGCAGTGGTATTCATCATCAGAATACGCAGAAGTTCATCAGCCTTGGCTGTTTCTTCTTCATTTAGCTCTTCGCCTAGCATTTGTTTTTGATGAAGTTCGAATTGTTTTTTACGAAAATCATCCATCATTTGTTTTGCCCCTTCATCAGCCTCCAGAGCGGTGACTTGTTCTTTGTACTTCTTGAACACATCACTTGCTTCAATGGCACGTTTGAGTTCACGGGCTTTATCATAAGGATTCATTTACACCTCCAAAATAAACACAAGAATCATTGGTCTGCGCTTTGTTCGATTAAAGAAAAAGCGGCTGAGATTCTTTCGCGTTCGATTTTTAACTTGAGACCAGTCACTACGCGTGGTAGAGGACATGGACTCCAGTTCTCGGACTACATTTCTTCTGGCTTCATCCATGAGTTCCGTTGATTCTTTCATGTAAACAAAACCTCGAGATATGATGTCCGGCTCACGTAGTAGTTTTCCGTTATCTGAGTCAACCGTCAGAAGGACCATAAGCAGTCCGTCTTCAGAAAGTAGTTTACGGTCGCGCAGTACTGCAGTGCCGACGTCACCAACGATGGCGCCATCAATGAGTACACGACCAGCAGGAACACTCTCTCCTATGCTCAGCTCTCCATGCTGGAGTTCAAGACAGGAGCCGTTTTCTGCCATGACGACATTGTCAGGACTCATTCCCATGGAAACAGCTAAGTCAGCGTGATGTTTCAGCATGGAGTATTCACCGTGGACAGGCATAAAGAATTTGGGCTTGGTCATGGCAAGCATGAGTTTAAGCTCTTCTCTTCTGGCGTGTCCACTGACATGAACATCATAGAGTTCCTGGTAGATGACCTTTACCCCCATTTCAAAGAGTTTATTGATGACATTTGTTACACTTCTCTCATTACCAGGAATAGGAGAAGAGGAAAGGATAACCATGTCTCCTTCTTTGATTTGGATCTGGGCATGGGTGTTATCCGCCATCCGTGTAAGGGCGGCCATGGGTTCTCCCTGTGAACCGGTGGTCATGATGACAATCTCATTATCGGGATATTTGTTGATTTCCGATGCATCGATGATGTCTTCTTTTGGGATATTTAAATAGCCAAGTTCCATGGCGATGCGTGTAATGTTATGCATGCTGCGTCCAGTGAAGGCAACTTTTCGTTGATTCATTCTGGCAGCATTACAGACTTGTTGAATCCTCTGTACATTGGAGGCAAAGCTTGCCACAAGGATTCTGGAGTTTGATTCACGGAAGAGTTCATCAAAACTATTTCCGATCACAGACTCACTCATGGTATATCCTTCTCGCTCCACATTAGTGGAATCACTGAGTAGAAGGTCAACGCCTTCATTTCCTAGTGCACCTAGTCTTGCTAGGTCAATGGAAGGACAACCAACTGGCGTGAAGTCGACTTTAAAGTCACCTGTCATCAGTACCTTACCTGAAGGTGTGCTAATAAACAGTGCAACAGCGTCAGGAATTGAATGATTCACATGAATCATCTCAACGCTAAAAGCTCCGACCTGAAACACATCGCCGGCTTCTTTTTTAATCATTTGAACATTTTTATTTCCGTGTTCTTTGAATTTGCCCTTTAGTAGTTCTAAGGTAAAAGGAGTACCATACAAGGGCGTTGAAAATTTATCTAATAGAAAAGGTGCTGCACCAATGTGGTCCTCATGACCATGGGTAAAAACAACGCCGCGAATTTTTTTCGCATTGTTCTCTAAATAACTCATGTCTGGGATGACGACATCAACTCCAAGAAGTTCTTCTTCTGGGAACTTAATACCAGCATCCACAATCATAATATCATCACCATATTCGAAGGCAGTCATGTTCTTTCCAACTTCTTTAAGACCGCCTAAAGGAATGATTTTCATCGGATGATTGGGTCGTCTACCTCTTCCTCTTTTTCCTTTATTTCTAACTTTACTCATTATTCTCCATTCTATTTTTGCAGGATGAACAAGTGCCATAGAAGATTACATCATGTCCTTCTATGTCAAAGGAGTACATCGCAGAGATGCGTTCCTCTAGTTCATCCAAAAAATCCCCCTGCACCTCCATCACCTTTTTACACTGATTGCAGAGTAAGTGGTGATGGTGATGGGGGCTAATCATAAGCTCATAACGATCCTGGCCATCGCCTAAATCAATTTTTGTAAGCAAACTCAAGTCTTCAAGTAATCTCACTGTGCGATAAATCGTTGCTAGGCCAACAAGAAAACCATCTTGATTGACCAGATCGTAGAGCTCTTCGATACGGAAATGTCCCGTATCTCTAGACTCCAAAACTTCGGCGATGCGTCGCCGAGGAGTCGTAAGCTTGTATCCTTCTTCTTTTAGTCGTTCTAGGACAGGTGATGCAGAAAGCATAACCTATTCCAGATTTTCATAGTAGGCGCTGACTTCTTTAAACTCCTCATCGCTCGGAGTCACAAAGGTCATTTCTCCGTCCTCATCAATGCTCTTGAGCAGGATGGCCTCGCCTTCTTCATCAAGTAACACCGCAAAAATATCGTCTTTATAGTCAAACCACTCATGAAGTCTGAAGGTAAGCAGATTGCCGTCTTCATCGATCAGTTCGATTTCATCAATTTCACAGCAGCAATCGTCTCCATGAACATGACCTATTTCTGTACACTCATCATCACAGCAGCAATGCTCATGATTGTGTGCTTTATTCTCTGTCATTCTTATTCTCCTTTTCTTGTAAATAGCTCTCAAGTAGCAGACTGGCAGCCAAGCTATCTACAACCTCTTTTCTTTTTTTTCGCGATACATCTTGTTCTATAAGGATGCTCTGTGCACCCACGGTGGTAAGCCGTTCATCCCAAAGGAGAACCTCTGGGGCATCTTCAATTCGTGTAGAGTAGCGTAGTTTTTTTTCCAAGGCTTTTTTAAAGGCTAAGACTTTTTCCATGGCCTCTCCACTACTTCCATCCATGTTATAGGGAGCACCAAGGAGGATAAGATCAATGGCTTCTTCCCTAGCAAGCTCAACAATGGCAGCAATGTCCACTCGATTACTAGTTCTTGGTAGATAGGGTCTTGGAAAAACAAAGCCATGTCCAGCACTTACCGCTAGTCCGATACGTTTTTCACCAAAGTCCAGTGCTAAGATCTTCATTAGATTACCTTAATATAAAAGTCTTGGCAAGCCCCAACACAATAGCTACAGAGCACACAGCGATCTGGATTGACCACTGCCTTGCCATCTTCAAGGGATAAGGCCTTCTGCTGGCATCGGTTGACGCATTGTCCACAACCGATACAGTAGGGATCAATCACCAGACGCCTTCTTTTGTCTACACTACGCTGTGGCGTCTTTCCATGGAGCACTGCTTCTACATTGGCATCGATTTCTTCCTTGGATTGCATACCGATGGCTAGGCTATCAATAGGAAGCGCCAAAGCAAAATCCAAAGCCTCACGATAGTTCTTCAGCAGATGACCACCAGCAAGAGCTTTCATAGCAAAGATAAACTTGCCCTTCTTCTTGGCATAGTCAATGGCAGAAACCATCTCTTCCACTGTACCATCCACAATGCCCAGTCCGATTTTGTTGATGATGGGATGAATGACCTCAATGAGAGGATGATCCGCTCCTGCCAGAACTCCAGCGACATAGTGGGTACTTAGACCAAGATGTCTCACTTTTCCTTCTTCTTTCATCAGAGAGAAGTACTCAAGAGCTTCTTGATGGCCTCTTAAAGTATGCTCACCTTCTTGCTCATGGAGAAGCATAAGATCCACATAGGGAGTATCCATGGATTCCAGGGCAAGAGTAAGGGAAGTCTCAGCAGTTTTCTTATCATAGGCATAGCACTTGGTGGAGATGAAAACATCTTCACGTGAGTCTACCCTTGATAGAAACTCCTTAAACAGGTCATAGGACTCATAAATTTCTGCCGTATCAAAGAAATTGATGCCTTTACTCAGCGCATATTCCATCAAAGCAGAGGCTTCTTCAGCAGAAAAATTCTGCTGAAGAGGACTCATGGTAAGGGTGCCAAAACAAAGTTTAGAGAGACGTTGCACTATTTATCGCCAATAAAATTCTTTAAAAGAACTTCCAGGATCTCATCTCGATCAACACGCTTAATGATGTTTCTTGCATCATTATGGCTGGTCACATAGGTAGGATCACCAGAAATGAGATAGCCCACCAATTGATTGATGGGATTGTATCCCTTCTCTACGAGTGCTTCGTAGACTTTTTCCAACACTTCACGTGTTGCTTGGCTTTTAAGTTCTTGGTTGTTAAATCGTACGGTATGATTATCCATCTCTACCTCCTATTTTGATGCAGTTTCTAGAACTTCTTCTATGCGTTCAAGTAGTCCGGCTACTTTATCCACATGACGAGCACCCGCTGTAGCAAAATGGTCTCGTCCACCTCCTCCACCACCAAGTTCTTTGGCGATCTTGGAAATGATTCTTCCTGATTTATACCCAAGTTGTCGTGCCTTCTCACCTGCTGCGCTTACCATGGATACTTTTCCATCCTTGGTAGAAATCAGCAGAACAAAAGCATCAGGGTCTTTATCTAAGAGTTGGTCGGAAAGTGATTTCAATCCTTCCATATCTAGATCTTTAAAACCTTTAGCATAGACACGCAGTTCACCGATGTTGCGTACCTTTTCAATCATATCCTTCATTATATCACTGCCAGCTTGATCTTTCAATTTACGGTTTTCACGGGCTAACTCACGTAGCTCATCCTGTAAACCTTGAAGTCTTGTTGGAAGATCTTGAGGTGTAGTTTTTAGTTTCATGGCAGATTCTTCAAGGAGCTGACGTTGTGCCTTGACCATTTCAAGGGCTTTGCGTCCCGTAATGGCTTCAATACGCCTCACTCCAGAAGCGATTCCTCTTTCACTAAGAAGGAGGAAGAGCCCAATTTCAGCACTACGCTCCACATGGGTACCACCGCAGAGTTCTCTTGATGTTCCTAAGGTGACCACACGTACTTCATCATCGTACTTTTCAGTGAAGAGAGCCTTAGCTCCTAAGCGTTTTGCTTCGTCCAGGGAATGCTGGGAAACTTCCGTCTCATAGTCAGAGAGTATAGCTTCATTCACCATATCTTCCACTTTTTGGAGTTGTTCTTTTGTCATTGGCTCAAAGTAGTTAAAGTCAAAACGAAGGCGATCTTCATCTACAAGAGAACCTGCCTGATTCACTCCATCACCAAGCACCTTTAAAAGTGCTTCGTGAAGCAGATGGGTTGCACTATGATTGCGTGCTGTATCTTGGCGGAGTTTAGCATCTACTCTCAGGGTGACGGTGTCACCTTTTCGCAGTTCACCGCGAAGAAGCTCAACATGATGAATGTAAAGATGATCCTTCTTCTCTACGGTAATGACATTGAGGAGATTGTGCTCACTCTCAATGTACCCTCGGTCTCCAATCTGACCACCACCCGTGGCATAGAAAGGAGTGCGATCAAGGATGATCTGAGCATCTTCGCCGGCTTCTAGGGTATTTCTCAATTCGTTCTTTACGATAATCTCCAGCACTTGGGCCTGCATATCCAGTTCATCATAGCCATGAAAGACTGTAGGTTCAAGGGTTGAAAGATATTTTTGAAGCTCATCCTGCCAGCCTAGATGATCCAGATCGACTTGAGCTCGTGAGGATGCTTGTTGCTTTTTCATGAGCGCGTCAAAACCAGCAAGATCTACAGCAAAGCCTTTCTCTTCCATGATTTCTTGGGTAAGGCTTAGGGGGAATCCATAGGTATCGTAGAGTTTAAAGGAATCTTCCCCTGAGAGGATCTTCTCACCTTTTTTGGTTAGTTTTTCACTAATCTCATCCAGATAGAGCATTCCTCTTCGTAAAGTCTGCTGAAACTTTTCTTCCTCTAAATCAATCATGGATAGAATGGTCTCACTTCTTTCGCGCAGTTCTGGATAGCCACTTTCATAGAGTTCAATGCTCTTTGCCCCTAGTTCTTTCAAATGCCTTCCTTCTACGCCAAGTAAATAGAGTTGTAGGCTAGCCCTGCGTATAAGTTTACGTAAAACATAGCCTCTACCTTCATTGCTAGGGACAACCCCATCGCTAATAAGGAAGGTCATGCTCCGTGCATGGTCAGCGATGATGCGCATACGCACACTGGTTTGTTCATCTCCAGGATAGGATTTACCAGTAATTCTTGAAATTTGGTTCAGCAGTCCTTTCATCAGATCAATGTCATAGACCGTATCTACACCTTGCATTACCATAGCAAGGCGCTCAAGACCCATACCTGTATCGATGTTTTTCGTATCCAGTAGTTCATAGCTTCCATCTTCTTGCTTATCAAACTGGGTGAAAACATGATTCCATATCTCAACATACTGATCACATTCACAACCTGGTTTATGGTCAGGATCTCCACAGCCATGTTCAGGGCCACGATCTACATAAATCTCTGAACAGGGCCCACTAGGTCCTACCCCAATCTCCC
>CAMFGQ010000007.1 GCA_945950065.1 uncultured Clostridia bacterium | reverse complement strand
AAGGGGAAGATGGAGAACCTAATCAGTGCACTGATTTTGAGTTGGCTGCGAAAAGGCTATATTCATCTTCAAAAGGTGGAAGACTCCTCTTTCTTTGGACTGGTCAAAAAAGAGGAGACCAGCATTGGAGGACTTGATGCGAATGCCCCAACCCTTCCACTGGAGAAACGTCTCTATAGCATGATGATGGAAGCAGCTGGCTCCGATCGCATTCTTCAGGAAAAAGAGTTCTATAAATGGAGTAGAAAAGAGTATTCTCGCGTCACCTCTTGGCATAAGGATTATCTTAAAGAGGGTGAAAATGCTCTTCAACAGCATGGTTATCTAACTGCTCCCCAAAGTGCCAAGATTTTAGGTCTCGTTCCCTACGAATATCGTGATATCACAGAACTGGGACTTGAACGTGTTGGTGAACTCGTAAGCTTTCAACATTTCTTGGATGACTTTACTCTAGTAGCAGAGCGTGAAGCACTGGAAGTTGAAGTCTGGGAAGAGTATCTGATCTATGCAGCTCTCTTTGGCATTGCTGAAAAAGTAGCCGAGGAACTTGAAAAACATCAACCTGATGTTTTCAAAGACTCTGCCTATGGTCATGATTATAGCAGTACAATTCGCACCTTAGCCATGGTACACTATATGAGTAGTGCCATGTCCAGAGGAACATCTGCCGGTGGTAGCTCATCAAGCTCTGGTGGCGGTGGGTTCTCCTCCTCAGGTGGTGGCGGAGGCTTCTCCGGTGGGGGAAGCGGTGGTGGATTTAGATAAGAAAAAGGAAGGGAAAAGATGGAACAACGAGAAAGCATTGAACAAGATCAGCTAGAAAACAGCTTTGAAGAGAACAACTATGTAGAAGAAATATTGGTTGACCATGAGGAAGCAGTTGTGGGAATGCAACACGGGCTCCTCTTAGGTCAGGGATTGATGTCTCTTCTTCTGCTTATTCTCTTTGCTCTCAATTTCTTTATGGACAGTGCGAATCTTGCTCCTAGTTATGGTGTTTTGGCGCTTTATTGGGCCTTTACTGCCATGCGAAAAGAGATCAGCTATCGACTGACAAAGAAAGTAAAAAATCGCGTCCTTGCTGGTGTCTTTCTCCTCTTTACCGTGATTTTCCTTGTTCTTTATTTCATCACTATGAAAGGCTAAATGTTGAAATGAAAAAACAGGCACTTGCTCTAGGGCAGGTGCCTGTTTTAAGTTTTGTAGACTTAGAAGGGAGCGTAGCTCATATCATCCCACCACTGATTTTTATAAATATCGTAGAGTTTTTGGAACTCATCGTAGTGGACTTTTTCCCAATCAGCAAGAACCTGTAACAGTTTTTTGGTGCTTTCGTTTTCTGCTTTTTCCTTTGCTTCCAAATAGTAGTTCATGCTTTTTAGTTCCATTTGCATGGCCACACTGTAGATGGAGACTCCTAATTGGAGGTCCACACCTGTTACCTTACCCCAGTCAAAGATTCCTGGACTGTCACTTTCTTCAATGTCAATTTCATTGAACTCTTCACCTGAAGAAAGTTTCTCAGCAAGAGATTTTAAATAGGCAAAGTGGCGCATTTCTTCATCGGCAAGCTCCATCAAGCTGGTTCTTGATTCCTCGTTGGGTGCTTTGGAAGCAGCCAGTCTATAGAACTCGGCTCCTTCAACTTCGTTGAGCATACCTTGTTTAAGTAGTTCAATATCGTTTTTGTACATGCTTTCCTCCTCGTCTTTCTATCGTGTACTGTAGTTGTACCCATTCTATCCTTCATTTCACTTAAAAAGCTTGCACTTCTTATGAAAAATAGGATAATAAAAAAGAAGAGCCCTAAGGCTCTAGCGTTTTTGGATCTTCAGTTTACTGATCATTAAGTATCCACAAAAGGCAAGTAAAAAAGCGTATACTTGTGGTGGTATGCCTCTACCAATAATCATGGTAGCAGCCATAAAGATGCCACAGATTGTAGAGGGTACACCTGAGAAGGCACCACTTACAATACCAGTGGTGTTGTATCGTGCAAGACGATAGCCTGCACTAAGGATATAGAACAGGGTGATGACTCCAGTGATGACAAGGGGAGCACCCTTGAGATGGCTAAATTTAAAGATAAACACCAAAATAGCAGGTGCTAGACCAAAACTGATAAGATCTGCTAAAGAGTCAAGTTGTAAGCCAATCTCTGATACCGTGTTGAATTTTCGTGCAGCCATACCATCCAGTCGATCCAAAATTGAAGCAAGCAAAATCATGTAGATTGCCTTTGCCGCACTCCCATAAAAAGAGAATAGGATAGAAAGCACTCCACAGGCCATGTTTGCTAGGGTAATCAAATTGGGAAGATGTTTTTTCGTGCTGTCCACGCCTCTCATAATTCCCTCCAAAAGTGTAAAGGATAAACAAATGTGTAGACTAATAGTGCCAAGCAAGAAAGAGTTTGTCAAGTTTAATCTGTTGGGTTTCTTCTCCAGGCTTCTTGAAAAAGGATGCAAAAGTTCCTTGAGTAAGCCTCTTGTTCCTCTTTATCGCCGTCTTTTTGAGATCAACATGGAGGAAGCTCGACTTCAAGAAAAAGAATACAATTCCCTTTCTGCCTTCTTTACGAGAGAGCTAAAAGAGGGTGCGCGACCTTTTGAGAAAGATGAAAAGGTGCTTGTTAGCCCCGTAGATGCAAAGCTCAGCTTTCATAAGGTTAGTGAAGAGGCTGTTTTTGTTGTGAAGGGAAAAGACTACAGGCTTTCTGATCTCTTTAAAGAAGAAAAAGAATACCAAGCTTATCTTGGGGGAGATCTCTTGATCTTTTATCTCAGTCCCAGGGACTATCATCGCATCCACATGCCCCTTCAGGCACAAGAAAAGAGAAACTACACTTTGGGTAGCTTCTCTTATCCAGTGAATGCATGGGGGCTACGCTATGGTAGAGATGTGCTGACGAAAAACTATCGACTCGTTAGTCATTTTGAGGGGACAGTTGATTTTACCATGGTCAGCGTGGGTGCCCTAAATGTGAACAGTATTGTTCGCAAGGAGCAAGGAAATGTCCGCTACGAAAAAATGCAGGAATACGGCTATTTTTCCTTTGGCTCTACAGTACTTCTTTTCCTACCGAAAGACAGTGCCTACTTTCATGTAGGTGAGGGTAGTGTTCAAGCTGGCATGACACTTGGTCAGTTAAGGCTCTAAGAGGACTTTTAGTTCTCCGTAGCCTTCTTCATCCATTTTTTCTAGGGGGACAAAGCGCAAAGATGCACCATTGATGCAGTAGCGCATTCCTCCTTTATCTTCTGGCCCATCTGGGAAGACATGGCCAAGATGGCTATCACCAATCTTACTTCGAACTTCGGTACGACTCATGCCATGGCTATCGTCCTGCTTATATTGAAGCCCTTTGGCTACAATGGGTTTCGTAAAGCTTGGCCAACCACAGCCTGCATCATATTTATCCGTAGACAGGAAGAGGGGTTCACCTGTGACGATGTCCACGTAGATGCCCGGCTCATCCAGTTTGTCGTATTCGTGGCTAAAGGGTGGTTCAGTTCCATCATTTTGTGTGATATTGTAGGACTCGGGACTTAAGAGTTGACGTAACTCTTCGTCACTGGGTTTTGTATAATTTTCTGTAGAGAAGAGGGGTTCATCAGCAGTAGTGAGGTCCACGTGACAGTAGCCACCTGGGTTCTTTTCTAAATAATCTTGATGCTCTTCTTCTGCTTTGCTATAGTTTTTCATCTTTTCTACCTCCACAGCCAGTGGCTCTGTATAGTCTTTTTGTATGAGTTCGTTGACTCTTTCTATGACACTGAGGTCTTCATCTTTTTCATAGTAGATACCGGTACGGTATTGGCGACCCCTGTCATTACCTTGTTGGTTGACAGAAATGGGATCAATGGTGCGATGATAGTGAAGGAGTACCTCAGCTAAGCTGATCACGTTCTTGTCGTAGATGACCTGTACTGCCTCAGCATGATCTGTTTTGCTTAATGAGTAATAGCTTGTTTCTTCAGTGTTACCATTGATATAACCTACCTCGGTATGAAGGATACCGGGGATTTTTTTAAAATAAGCTTCTGTTCCCCAGAAGCAACCACCTGCAAGATAGATACGCTCCTTGTCTTCATATACAGATGAGGGAGCTTCTTCTCTTTTCTCTTCTACTGTCTGGTCTACAGTGCAACTGCTTAACAGGAGGAGAAAAAGAAGGATCCATAAAATGTGTTTCATTGTAAACCTCCTTGGGTTCTGATACCCATTTTTTCACAAGCATTCTCCTGTTTTGATGAAATACCTCCGTGAAAGAAAGAAATCATCGTTAAGTTTATCCAAGAGGAATTGCTTTATCTTTAACAAAGATTCATAAAGAATTCTTTCAAACTTACAAGGGAAATCGATTAGGAAAACCATTGAAAATACAATGTTATGGGCATTTGCTAACTTTGTTGAAAGTTTGACACTCAAGCCTTATACTGTTATGATTGAGGTATACTTAAAACAGTATGAAAGGTAGGTATATTATGGAATTTGGAATACTTTCTATTTTCCCACCCATCATTGCCATTGCCTTGGCTCTGATCACAAAAGAGGTTATCTCTTCACTGGTCATTGGTATCTTTGTCGGTGCGATGATCTTTGTTGGCTGGAATCCACTTCTAGCTCTAGAAACCCTTTTTGAACTCATGAGCTCAAAAATGGCTGACAACGCCGGAATGTTACTTTTCCTAGGTTTACTTGGAGCACTGGTTGTCCTGGTTACACGGGCAGGTGGATCCCTAGCCTATGGAGAATGGGCAGCAAAACGTGTTAAATCAAAACGTGGCTCGCAAGTAGCGACAGCGGTCTTAGGTGTACTTATTTTTATTGATGACTATTTTAACTGTCTAACTGTTGGAACGGTAATGCGTCCTGTAACAGACAAGTACAATGTCTCCAGAGCGAAGCTTGCTTACTTTATTGACTCTACAGCAGCTCCTATCTGTATGATGATGCCTGTATCGAGCTGGGGTGCTTCCGTTGTATCAACCATTGGCGATGTTGCTCCAGAAGGTGCTTCTGCCATGACGCTGTTCCTTCAATCTGTCCCTTTTAACCTCTATTCCATCTTTACTCTTGTAGCTGTCTTCTTCTTTGCTATCACAGACCTTGACTTTGGTCCAATGAAAAGATTTGAAGAGCATGATACATCTAGCTTAGACGGAGAAGGTTCACATCTTGAGGTAGAGGTTTCTGATAAAGGAACAGTTCTTGATCTCGTTCTTCCAATCGTCGTATTGATCGTTGTTACCATCCTCTCCATGCTATGGACAGGTGGATACTTTGCTGGTGAAGGACTCAGCATTGCAGATGCCTTTGGTGATGCTAGTGTTGAGAAATCTCTAGTACTGGGAGCTATTTTGGCAATTGTTGTTGCATTTGTGATGTACATACCTCGTAAACTCGTTAAATTCAGCGAATTTATGAACAGCATCAATGAAGGTGTTCAGAGCATGGTACCAGCTATGGTTATCCTGACTCTAGCTTGGACAATTGGTGGAATCAGCCGTGAAGGTTTCTTGGATACAGGTTCCTATGTTGGACACTTGATTCAAACAAGCAGCTTCCCACTTTGGTTACTACCAGCCATTATCTTTGTTACAGCTGCAGCTCTGGCATTTTCAACAGGTACTGCATGGGGAACCTTTGGTATCCTAATTCCTATCATCGTTCCAATCATTGGAAGTATCGGTGGCATGGACACACTACCTATGATGCTTGGTGCTATCTTCTCTGGTTCCGTTTTCGGAGACCACTGTTCACCGATTTCAGACACAACGATTCTGTCCTCGGCAGGTGCCAATTGTCGACACATTGACCACGTTGCCAGCCAGATTCCATACGCATTAAGTGTTGCAGTATGTGCACTGATTGGTTTCCTCGTGGGAGGTATCACCAACAATGTATACGCTGCACTGGGCGTAACAGCAGTCTGTGTTATGGTTTACTTCTTTATCATGGGTCGCCATGCAGAAGTAGCCAAACCAAAAGCATAAATTCCAATCTATCTCTAAGGAGGCCTCTCGTAGGCCTCTTCTTTTATTTGACATGTTCTCCTTTCCCTTTTCTTGGGGTACACTAAGAGGGATTAGAATGAGGAGGAAAGATGCGCTACGGTTTATTTATTCATTATGGACTTTATTCTCTGCTTGAAGGCTATTGGAAAGACCAAGAAACGACATTTTATGCAGAGTGGATTCAACATACACTATCCATTAAGAAAGAAGACTATAGAAGATTAACTGAGAGGTTTAGTCCTTCTGCATTTGATGCAGACCAATTGGTAGAGGATGCCATTTCTCTTGGTTTTTCTTATCTTGTTTTGACTGCCAAGCATCATGAAGGATTTTCTCTCTTTGATACCAAGGTAAGCGACTACAATGCTAGGCTTGCTTGTGGTAGAGATTTGATTAAGGAACTGAGCATAGCCTGCGAGAAAAGGAATTTTCCACTGGGGCTATATTATTCTCAGGCACAGGATTGGTATCATGGTGGATACTTTGCCTACCAGCCTCGCCCTGAAGGCTTCGAGGACTACTTTAAATCCATCTGTCTACCTCAGGTAGAGGAGCTTCTTACGAACTATGGAAAGATTGAGCTTCTATGGTTTGATACACCTATGGACATGAAAGAAGAAGAGATTAGGGAGCTCCATGGCCTTGTCAAAAGGCTACAACCCTCCTGTCAGATTTCGGGGAGAATCGGAAGAAACTACGGGGACTATCTGGTGACGGGAGATAACATGCTGCCTAGTCAGTATCATCCTCCTGTATGGGAAGTACCCATGACTTTGTCTACTTCCTGGGGATATAGGCGGGGAGACAAGTGGGAGAGTCTCGAAGACTTGCTACAGACCATAAGCAAGGTCATGCTTCGAGGGGGCAGGGTACTGCTGAACATTGGGCCTAAGGGTGATTTTTCCATTCCTTTTGAAGCCACGGATAGACTACAAAAACTAGCACCTCCCATCAAGCATCTTCTGGATCTTCTAAAGAAGGAAGAACTTCACTATCCCTATGATGATCCTGGTTTGTTGCTCTTTAAAGATGGGAAGATTCTCTATGTGCTTCTTTTAGATGAAAGAAAACGGCTAGGACTATATAATCTTCTCTCAAAAGTGGAGAAGGTTTATCTTGGTGAGGAAGAAATTCCCTTTGTACAGACAGAAAGTCTTGAGGGTGATCCTTATCTAGGAATTTCTTTGCCAGAAGAAGGACCTCTTATGCTAAAGATTCATTGCACAGAGGATATCTCTTTCTTGCCCTTTGGTCATGCTCTTGACAAAAAGTGAAAGCCTTGATAAACTGATAACGATTCTCATATTGGAGGAGACATGAACCGATCTTATCGTACAAAGCATCGTATTACCATTGAAGACTATCTAGAACGCCATGCCGACAAGGACTTTAGTGTGGCGGAACTTCATGCTGGCCTAAAACAAGAGGGAGAGAAAATGGGACTTGCTACCATCTACCGTCAAGTCGCTAATCTCCTTCAAGAGGGCTATCTTCATGTACTCCAAACCCAAGGAGATGAAGAACGCTTTCATTATCTCCATAATCCTGAGGATTGCGCCGATCATTATCACCTAAAATGCACCTATTGTGGTAAACTTGTCCACCTTCATTGTAAAGAGGTGGATTTGTTAACCAATCACATGAAAAACCACCATGGTTTTAGCGTTGAATGGAGCAATAGTCTCCTCTACGGTAAGTGCAAAGCATGCACAACAAAGGAGTAATCATGAAAAAACTTGCCCTAATTCTTATTCTGGTCCTTGTATTACAGGCCTGTTCAGCAGCACCCAGCCCTGAAAAAGCTGAGGGGCTACATGTTGTCACCACCAGCTTTCCTCTCTATGACTTTGTCAGAGAGATAGGAGGATCAGATGTCCATGTTGAACTTCTCCTACATCCCGGTGCAGAAGTTCATACCTTTGAGCCCACACCCGCGGATCTAAAAAAAGTCATTGAAAGTGATCTTTTCCTCTATGTGGGCGGTGAAAGCGACCAATGGATCAACAACATGCTGGACTCAACTCAACTAAAAGAGGATCAAAGCCTTATGTTTATGGATAAGGTAAAGACCCTAGAAGAAGAACAAAGTGAAAGCATGGTAGAAGAGCATGATCACGATCATGGCCATGACGATGACGATGACCATGACGAATATGACGAGCACGTCTGGCTATCCTTTGATAATGCAAAGAAAATGGTCAACCTTATCTCTGCAAAACTCCAAGAAATGGATGGAGAACATGCAGCACAGTTTAAAGAACGAGAAGAGAGCTATCTTAAAGAACTAGACAGCTTAGAAAAGGACTATCAAGAAGCTATAGCCAATGGAAAGAGAAAAGAAATCATCGTAGGCGATCGCTTTCCTTTCCTCTATCTTGTTCGTAGTTTAGGATTAACCTACGATGCAGCCTATCCTGGATGTTCTGCCAATGTGGAAGAGAATGCTCAGACCATTAAATCTCTCATTGATAAAGTAAAGGCTCAGAACATTCCTGTTGTCTTTCATATTGAGATGAGCTCTGAGCGTATTACTGATCGCATTGTTGAAGCTACAGGAGCCAAAAAGAGTATGTTGCACTCCATTCAGAACATCTCGAAAGAGGAGATGGATGCTGGAGAAAACTACGTGAGCTTAATGAAGAAAAACCTTGATGCACTGAAGGAGGCATTAAACTAATGCTAATCTGTTCCCATCATCTTAGCTTTAGCTATGGTGATCACCTTGTACTAAAAGATGTGGATTTGGATGTAGAAAAAGGAGATTATCTTGTCATTGCCGGAGGAAATGGAACCGGGAAAAGCACCTTAATCTCCGGCCTTGTTGGCCTTAAAAAACCAACTTCTGGCCAAATCCACTATGAATATGATAAAGCGAAACTAGGTCTTGGCTATATGCCCCAGCAACATGGTTTGCAAAAGCATTTTCCAGCTAGTGTAGAGGAGATAGCCCGTACAGGACTTCTTCGTCAAAAAGGATGGAATCCCTTTTATACCAAAGCAGAAAAAAAAGAAGTCCTAATGATGCTCCATCGGCTTCATATTGGGAATCTTGCCAAAGAAAATTTTGGCTCCCTTTCAGGAGGACAGCAGCAACGTGTGCTCTTAGCAAGAGCTCTGCTTTCTTCCTCAGAACTGATTTTGATGGATGAGCCAACAGCTGGACTGGATCCCATGATTACAAGGGACTTTTATAGACTATTAGACGAGATCCACCGTCAGGGAGTTACCCTCGTGATGGTGAGCCATGATCTAAATCTAGCCCTAGAACATGCCAACAAAGTCTTCTACCTTGAGGACGAAAGAGGAACCCTTTATACCAAGGAAGAATTCCTCGCCTCAGAACAGGGGAGAAAGGTGGTGGGTCATGACACTCATCACTGAAATGCTCAGCTATAGCTTTATGGTGCGTGGCCTGATTGCGGGGCTTATGATTAGCCTGTGTGCTGCTCTTCTAGGGACTCCACTGATCCTAAAGCGTTATTCCATGATTGGCGATGGACTGTCTCATGTGAGCTTTGGTGCTATGGCCATCGCTACAGCTCTCAACTGGGCACCCCTTAGCATTGCTATTCCTGTCGTAACCTTGGCAAGCATTCTTCTTCTCAATCTCAGTGAAAAAGAGGGACTACGTTCAGATGCCTTCTTAGGATTAATCTCTACAGGAAGCATGGCCCTTGGTGTCAGTGCCATGAGCCTGACCAAAGGGATGAACATTGATGTAACCAATTTTATGTTCGGTAGCATCCTAGCTATGACCAAGTCTGATGTTTACATCAGCTTGATCCTAGGCAGCATGATTCTGCTTCTTTACGGCTTATTCTATCACTGGATCTTTGCCGTTACCTTTGATGAATCCTTTGCTAAAGTATCGGGAAGACACCATAAGCTCTACAAAATGCTTCTAGCTGTGCTTACAGCTGTTACCATTGTCCTAGGTATGCGTATGATGGGAGCCATGTTGATTTCATCCTTAGTGCTCTTTCCTGCCTTTAGTGCCATGCAACTCTTTGGTCGCTTTAAACAAGTTGTCTTGGCCTCAGCAGCCATTGGAGTCTTTGCCTTCCTAACGGGAATGGTTCTAAGCTACCAGTATGCACTGCCCACAGGAGCAAGCATTGTCCTAATTAATATGTCTATTTTCATTCTGTTTTATTTTATGGGTAGACGAAAAAACGCTTGATTCAGTAAAAGACAATTAAAAAGGCAATTTTGCCTTTTTTTTGTTATAATGGGAACAAGGAGTTTTTATGGTTCATTTAGGTAATGATTGGGATCAGCTTTTAGAAGAAGAGTTCCAACAGGATTATTATCAACGATTGAGGAAAATCCTGATTCAGGAATACAGAACACGGGAAATCTATCCCGACATGTATGACCTTTTTGAGGCTCTTAAAAGAACTTCCTTTGCAAACACCAAAGTGGTGATTTTGGGACAAGATCCCTATCACGGACCTGGACAAGCCCATGGCCTAGCCTTTTCGGTACAAAAGGGGATTCCTAAACCTCCTTCTTTAGTCAACATCTTTGAGGAACTCCACCGGGAGCTCGGCACGTCAATTCCTGAACATGGGGATTTGAGTTACTGGGCAGATCAGGGAGTTCTCCTTCTTAATACAAGTCTTAGTGTGCGTCGTGGAAGTCCCGGTAGTCATTCCCGTCTGGGATGGCAGGAGCTAACCGGAAAAATCATAGCACTACTTGGTGAATCTGATGTGCCTCGGGTATTTTTCCTCTGGGGTAATCATGCAAGAAGTAAAAAGAACCTCATTCAACATCATGTACATCTAGTTTTAGAGGGACCTCATCCAAGTCCCCTTTCAGCATACAGAGGTTTTTTTGGATGTAACCATTTTATAAAGGCTAACGAATTTCTAGAAAAAACAGGAAGAGGAGCCATTGACTGGCAAATCCCCGAAGGAGGTAAGGATGAGTAAGGAAAGATCCTATGGTGCTGTGGTAGTAAAACGCTATCAAGGCCAGTGGCAGGTACTCCTTGTTAAGCATGCCAGGGGAGGTCATTGGTCTTTTCCCAAGGGTCATCAGGAACCTGATGAATCCATTGAAGAAACCATTCACCGTGAAGTAGAGGAAGAAACAGGTCTCCTAGTAGAACTGGATCCAATCTATGACTATACAAGCTGCTATCAATTGCCAGATGGTCGCCCTAAAGAGGTCTTTTATTATTTAGCACGACCCAAAAGCGATCTCCTGATTAAAAAAGAAGGAGAAATCTCCGGCCTTGGTTGGTACAGTTTTGAAGAAGCAGAAGAGATCATCACCTACGAGGAAGATAAATGTATCCTTAGGCAGTTGCATGATGATTTAGCCCAAGCAAGTCTTTTGGAAAAGGCCATCGGCATTGCACTTGATGCCCATGCGGGCCAACTGGATAAAGCAGGCATCTCCTATGTCCTGCATCCCCTTCGCGTCATGCTCAGCCTGAGTGATGAAACAGACCAAATCTGTGCCGTACTCCATGATGTAGTGGAAGACAGCAACATCACTTTGTCAGATCTCAAGGAAGCAGGCTTCTCAAGAGAAGTCATTGAAAATGTGGGCCTTCTGACACGAAGACAGGGTGAAGACTATGATGAATACATCTCTCGAGTCCTTCTTAGTGATCGAGCCTGCCGTGTAAAACTCATGGACCTCAAAGACAACATGACACGGACTCCCTTTGATAAGGGCAACCCATCCTATGAAGAACGAACCAAACGCTATAAGAGAGCCCGCAACAGAATACTGACAAGGCTACAAGATAAAGGAAGTCTCTATGAAGGCGATTGAAATAAGAAGTACCATTGAAAAAGAGGACCTAAAGAAAATGCTGATTACAGCCATGTTCTTTCGCAGTCCCCTTTTTCTACCCATCATCATCCTGGCTAGCTTTGCCTTCAGCTATGTCAGCTGGAATGTTCAGAAGATGTCGGGTTATATATCCTTGCTCATCCTGTGGCTAGGTTTTCTCTTGGTGCTCCTCTTTATTCTTGTGCGTAAAGCACTAGGCCAAATGCGACATGGTGAATTAAGCTTTGTGGGTAGAGAGCAGACCTACCGCTTTACCAATACACATTTTAGCTACAGTCCAGCCAAAGGAAAACCCTTTACTGATCTTACCTATGATCGCATTCGACATGTCAGTAGCTTTGGAGATTTTGTTATCCTCTATGTGGACAAAAATGCAGCCCTTGCCATGCGTAAAAAGGACATGAGCTCCGAGGAGCTCATTACACTTCTTCGCTTACTCCGTAACAAGAGAACGAAGTAGAGCAATCTCTTCCTTATAGCCTTCCATCTCATTGGGTGTTTCAAGAATCATAGGAAGGCGGTTCAACACAGGATGGTTAACAATCTCTTTAAAGGTATCTACACCAAGGGTACCTTTCCCGAGTTTTTCGTGACGATCCTTTTTGCTTGCAAAATCATTTTTACTATCGTTGAGATGAAGTGCTTTTAGCTTGTCTAGACCGACGATTTGATCAAAAAGATCAAGCTGCCCCTGTAGATCAGTCTTAATATCATAACCGGCATCGTAGGTGTGGCAGCTGTCAAGGGTGACGCCTAGCATGTCTGCTTTCTTTACGCCTTGCAGAATCCACTGGAGTTCTTCAAAGCGTCCACCGATCTCGCTGCCCTTACCGGCCATGCCTTCAAGGAGGAGAGTGGTTTTGAAACCCCTCTCTAGAAGAATGTCTAGAGTGGAGATAATCAGTTCGATTCCTTTTTCTACACCTTGACCTACATGGCTACCAGGATGGAAGTTATAGTAAGAAGCAGGAAGATGTTCCATGCGTTCAAGATCTTCGAGCATGCTGTTTAAAGCAAAGCTGCGCACATGATCCTTATCTGAGGCTAGATTATAGGTATAGGGAGCATGGGCCACTAAGGGAAAGAGTCCCAGTTCCTTTGCTTGTTCATTAAAGGCAGAGATATCATCTAGATCCAAGGCGCGTGCCTTGCCCCCTCTAGGATTTCTCGTAAAATAAGCAAGTGTGGTGGCATCTAGCCACTGGGCTTCGTCTGCCATGGCTTTATAACCACCAGAAATAGATTGATGACAACCGACTTTTAACATTGTTACCTCCTGGCTACCATTATAGCAAAGATAGGAGAAGAAAGGAGTTTTATGAAACTGCTTGATTATATGTCACCTTTATGGGACACCATGAAGGGGGTCTTGCCCTTGACGGGTGCCCTGCTCTTTGTGCAGGTGGTGATTCTGAGAAAGCCCTTAGCAAGCATTGCTGAATTCTTTGTGGGCTTGGTCTTGGCCATTTTGGGGCTACACTTTTTCCTAAAGGGTACGGAGATGACCCTGATCCCCATGGCGGATACGGTAGGGAGAAATCTTTTCTTACTGAAGAGACCTTGGTTGATTTTGGTCTTTGGATTTATTATTGGTTATTTTGGGACCTTGGTGGAACCTGCTCTTAAAGTCCTTGCCTATGAGGTGGAAACACTGTCCACAGGAGTCATTACCTCGGGCATGTTGGTCCATGGAGTGGCTGCTGGATTTGGGCTGGGTATGGTCTTAGGGCTTTATCGCATAATGTCGGGCATTCCCTATTCCTACATCCTAATACCAATTCTTTTGATTATTTTTATTTTGAGTTTCTTTGCACCAGATCCCTTTCCATCTCTAGCCATGGACTCGGCCAGTGCAACGACGGGTCCTGTAAATATACCCCTGAACATGGCTATTGCTGTAGGCCTAGCCAGCGTACTGGAGAATGTGGATCCTCTCTTGAGTGGTTTTGGGATTATCGGGTTAACTAGTCTTGGGGCTATGGTCAGTGTCATGGTTCTGGGAATCATGACGAGATTCTAGGAGGAAACATGGATCGTTTAATCACCGAATTAATTGTTATCATTGTTGAGAGAGGAAAAGCCGATAAGATCATCAAGAAAGCCAAGAAAGCTGGTGCTACTGGTGCCACCGTTTTTTACGGGAGAGGTACGGGAGAGGCAGATGTACTGCATTTTATTGGGAGAAACATTGATCAGGCAAAAGAAGTCATCCTCATCCTTAGTGAGCGTGGAGAAAAACAAAAGAAAATTATGGAAGCTGTGGTTGAAGCAGGAAAGATTAAAGAGCCTGGTACAGGCATTGTCTTTAGCCTTCCCGTCACACATCTTTTTGGACTCCACTATCGCGAAAATTTTGAAGAATGGGAGCAGGAATAACCCTGCTTCTTTTTTTCTGCGTCAGAGCAGAGAGAAAAGGGGTATGTATGATGGAAATAAGAAAGATGTTTCTTAAAAAGAAAAGAGGTCGCCATGGAAAAACTCAAGGATAAAACAGTACTCATCACTGGTGGGGGATCTGGAATAGGATTTGGCATTGCTAGAGCCTTTGCAAAAGAAGGGGCGAATCTTGTGCTCACAGGTAGAACCTTGAGCAAACTCGAAGATGCCAAGGAAGAGCTTGGTGGTCAAGAAAGCCGCATTCTCATTATCACAGCTGATGGTGGCAATGAAGAAGATGTAAAAGCGGTGATTGATGCCACTCTTAAGCGCTTTGGCAGATTGGATGTGCTGATCAACAATGCCCAAACCTCTGCTTCAGGTGTGATGCTCAAAGATCATAGCAAAGAAGATTTTGATAAAGCCATCAACTCTGGACTCTATGGTACATTTTTCTATATGAAACATGCCTATGAAGCGCTGAAAGAAGCCAAGGGCAGGGTGATCAACTTTGCCTCAGGTGCAGGTCTCTTCGGTCGACCAGGTCAATCCAGTTATGCGGCAGCAAAAGAAGGGATTCGTGGCTTAAGCAGGGTAGCTGCTACAGAGTGGGGTCCAGATGGAATTACTGTTAATGTCATCTGTCCTCTTGCCATGACGGATGCCCTTTCGAAATGGAAAGAAGAATATCCCGATCTCTATGAGAAAACCATACAGGGCATGCCTTTGGGACGCTTTGCCGATGCTGAAAAGGACATTGGGAACCTATGTATCTTTTTAGCCAGCCCTGAAGCTGGGTATATAACGGGAGAGACCTTCCACCTTCAAGGTGGGTCAGGTTTACGACCTTAGTAAGGTAGTTAACAGTGAAGGAAGAATTGATCACTATAGTCTTAGATAGAAGGAGGAAAGAATGGATAGACTAAATCTAAAAGAACTAGCAGGAAAAAAAGATGGAGTTTTTGTTAGCATCTATTTGCCCACCCACAGAAATGCTCCAGAAAACAAGCAAGATAGGATACGCTTTAAAAACCTGCTTGGCGAGGTTTCCTCTCAGCTAAAAGAAAAGTTTCCCAAAGTCAATACGGGAGAACTACTGAAGGAAGCAGAAAATCTACACGCAGATGAAAACTTCTGGAACTACACAAGGGATGGCCTAGCCTTTCTTGTCAATGGGGAGGGAGCCAAAATCATTCAGTTAGAGGGCAATGTCCCTGAGCGTGTAGTTGTAGGGGAAAGATTCCACCTTCTACCACTGTTAAACTATTATGAATTTATGAACGCAACCTATATTTTGGATGTTTCCAAGGATCGTTTCAAGCTTTACTATGGGAATCACGAAGGAATTAAGGAAGTCGAAACCCCCGATGTACACCAACGTTTTAGTGAACTTTATGATGATAAAGACATTCAATCAGCCATGCAGTCAGCTGGTGGTGGCATACTCCATGGACAAAAGTCCAAATCAGAAATTGACAAAATCGAAACGGAAAAATACCTCCGTTATGTAGCCAAAGGCATTGGGAATTTCATTAAGCAAAAGCCTGCTCCCATTGTTGTCTTCGGTACAACCGAAGTGGTTTCTGCATTTAAAGAGTTGGCCAAGAATGAGATGAGAATTACAAAGGTTATAGATAAACCTTTGGTTGCTCTCAATACCCAGGAAATCTACGCTGAGCTAAAGTCCATCCTCTTACCTCGCTTTGAAAAAGAGATGGAAGAACTGATTGAAAACCTTAATCTAGAAATCTCTCAAGATCGAGGAACTGATAATGCATCACGTATTCTGGAGGATGCTAAAACAGGTAGAGTTCGAATGCTCTTTACAGGAACCGATCGTGGTGACTTAGCTCAAGAGGACTTTGATGCCTTGATTCAGGATGTACTGACCACTGATGGTGAAGTGGTTGTGATTGATGAAGAACGAACAGATTTCCCCATAGGACTAGGTGCAATCTATCGTTACTAGAGGAATATTCTGTTAAGAGAGTAAAGAGGGAAGACTCCGACTTTTTGGTCGGAGTCTTTTAAAGAATGGATGAGAGAAGGTAGACAGTGTATCGACCCAAAGCGAAAAAGTTCGCTCTTATTGCGTTCCTGTATTATGTGGTCATG
This sequence comes from uncultured Clostridia bacterium, assembly GCA_945950065.1. Classification (GTDB taxonomy): domain Bacteria; phylum Bacillota; class Clostridia; order Peptostreptococcales; family Acidaminobacteraceae; genus DTU036. The sequence continues at coordinate 6,741 of CAMFGQ010000007.1, read as the reverse complement.
GTCCTTAGCTATGTTGTAATGGGCCTTTTGTATCAACAGGGTATTAAAGAGTATGTTCTGATCAATTGGTTTCTCCCTGGGCTTGCTCTACTCATCGTGATTCTTCAGGGAGAAGGGGCGGAACAACTGGGCTTTACAAAGATCAATCTAAAACAAATGCAAGAGTTTCTGGACTGATTATCGTTGTTGTCATGGGATTTGCACTACTTTATAGCGATCTTCCTCTACATAAGCTCCTACAGGGAGCATTCTACTATCTGTTCACCATTGCCTTTGTTGAAGAACTGATCTTTAGGGGTTTTCTTCAGAATTATCTTTTTGGTTTGCGGTGGAACAGAAAATTGATTTTCCTCTTGGATGCCCTGCTCTTTAGCCTTATCCATCTGCCTTTTCAAATGATCATCCAGCAAAGACTAACTTTAGACTATGTCCTTATGGCATTTCCCCAGCTGGTGTTTACCTTCTTGTTGCATCTTTTTTTATGCTATGTAACCGCTAAGCGAAAAGATGTGCTGATCCCTATTGCTTTGCATTTTGCACTGAATTATGTCCAGGTACTGCTTTAGTTGCCGAAAAGCTAAGGGGATAGATAGGGCTATTTTCTATTCATGGATGGATTATTCATTCTATCAAGGCTGGAGCGAACCATGCCTTAGAGAAAAGAGAAGAGATAGGATAAGAGATACATAAATCCTAGAGAGTTCTAAGTTGTTTTGAAGAGGAGGATGTGATGAAAGATAAAAAGTACCAAGACCAGTTATTCTATGAAGAATTTTCTGTTTTTCCACGTTCAGTGTTTAACATGAAGGAACAAACTCTAGGTGAACGCCCTCTAGAAAACCTCCCTGACTTTAAGAATAAAAAGGTGTTAGACATTGGCTGTGGCTTTGGTTGGCATGCCAAAGATGCCTTGGAGCGAGGCGCAAGCTATGTCCTTGGGATTGATGTTTATCAAGAGATGCTTGCCATTGCAAGGGAAAAGCATCCTTCTGAGAAACTGGAATTTCGTTTGATGTCTGTAGAAGAAATGGATTTTCCTGAAAACTCCTTTGATCTTGCCCTGAGTTCCTTGGCTTTACACTACACCAGAGATCTAGAGACTTTGATTAGAAAAGTTCACCATGCTTTGAAGCCGGGAGGGAAATTTATTTATTCTCTTGAGCGTCCTCTTTTGACTTTTTATGGAATGGATACTTGGTTTTATAGAGGAAAGAGGGACAAACCACTAACAGAAGGTGAAGAGTATGAACAACGGAAAAAAATAGCTAGTGGGGTTTCAGGGAGACCATGGCTTAGGGTTATCCTTATCAAATCTATGGATCTACTAATCCACTATGGATTTACCGTTGAGGAGTATAATATAATTGAACTGCCTGACACACTCCTTGCAAACCGTGAGGACATTAAGGAAGAAGAACATGACGAACTACTCATCTATGTGGTATCGGCTAGAAAAAATAGAAAATAATAAAACAAGGCACTTTTAGAAAAGGCCTTGTTAGCTAGGTCTATACAGTAAAGCGTGTACCCACAGAAGACTGAAAGAACTTCTCTTGATAAATACTTCCTAATTTCTCTACTGTTTCAGCTCCCGTGCAATGGGAGACACCTAGGTTCTCAATGGAGAAGCTTTGTAGTGCTTCTATACTTTTTTCTCGTTGTTCCTGAGACACAGGACCAAGATGGGTTCCACCCAAAATAGCATGAATCCGTTCTTCCCCTGTTTTTTCTATGGCATGATTCAGGATGTTGATGATACCTGCATGTCCACAACCAAGGAGGATAACGAGTCCCTTTTCAGTCTTGAAAATTAGACTCTGATCATCCAAGAGGGGATCGGGCTTAAACCCTTCCTTTGTATCAATGACTTGCCTTTCATCACCTAATTCATAGGAGGTCTTTCGTGGAACTTCTCCAGTGAGATAGATGGAAGGAGCAATTTCAGTAAATTCACGATTAAAGACCCACTCAGCCCCCAGACCTTCAAGATAAGCCTTGCTATAGGGTATCCCAATATACCTCTGTTCTCGGCCAACGGAATAGCTTTCCTTAAAAAGGTCAGGATGGCTATAGACCTTGGTTCCTCCCGACAACAGCAGTGCATCCTTCAGTCCGCCTGTATGATCGGTATGGTGATGACTGATGATGATACCAGAGATTTTGGAGAGGTCTTTGTTGAAGAATGCAAGATTGTTTCTCAAAGCAAGGCCAAGTCCTGTATCAAAGAGGAAATCCCCCTCTGGTGTTTGAACATAGACAGACCAACCATGTTCGGCTATGGCGCCGAGATGGGAGTAGACACTGTTTTCGCAAAGAACGGTAAGTTCAATCATAGGGGGACTCCTTTATCTTATTCTTTTGTTTTTTTCTCTTCTTTTCTCTTCTTATCTTCTCTTTACTTGATTGCACGACTTCCCGGCTTGACTACTTCTACACCTTCTTTGCAAAGAGGACAATCATCCTTTTCAAAGGTATCAAGATTTACGGCAATGGCACTGTAAAGAGGAAGAGGTGTTTCTTTTCCTTGGGTCCGATCCACAATGGAGGCTAGAGCTGTGACTTCAGCACCATAGCTTTCAATGACTCGAGCACTCTCCATGGAGCTTTTGGCTGTGGTGACTACATCTTCTACAATCAGCACCTTCATATCAGGTTCAATGGTGAAGCCTCTGCGCAGAGTCATTTCTCCATCCACTCGTTCGGTAAAAATGGCAGGAAGGCCAAGGGCTCTTGCTACCTCATAGGCAATGATGATACCGCCCATGGCTGGACCGACAACTAAGTCGAATTTCTGGTCTTTTAGTTTGTCTGCAATGATCTTTGCCACCTCTTCGCATTTATCAGGGTGCATAATGAGTTTTGCACACTGGACATAGCCATTGGAATGCTTTCCTGAGGATAGGAGAAAGTGACCACTGAGAAGAGCACCAGAGTCTTTTAATAAAGTTTCTACACGATTCATAGCATTACCTTATGATTCCTCGAATTTCTTCAAGGTTCTTTATCCCTTCTGATACCAAAAACGCTTCAATCCCTTGAATGATATCAAGCATAATCTGAGGATTAAAGAAGTTTGCTGTACCGACTTGAATGGCAGTAGCTCCTGCCATAATGAATTCAATTGCATCTTGCCAGGTCTGAATACCACCAAGACCAATAATAGGTAGATCTACTGCCATGGCAGCATCTCTGACCATACGAAGAGCGATGGGCTTAATGCAAGGTCCAGATAGACCTGCTGTGACATTGTTGAAGACAGGCTTGCGGTTATAAATGTCAATGGCTAGAGCATTAAAGGTATTCACAAGGCTAATTCCATCCGCTCCCGCCTCTGCACAGCTATAGGCCATGGAAGAGATATCTTCAGCATTGGGTGAGAGTTTTACGATAAGAGGTTTGGTCGTAAAGGGGCGTACTGCCCTAACAATGGACTCGGCGTCTTGACAGCGAATACCAAAGGCCATACCCCCCTCTTTCACATTGGGGCAGGAAATGTTCAGCTCAATGGCATCCACACTGGTTCCGTCGATTTCTGCAACAGAACGAATATAGTCTTCTGTTGTCGAACCACCAATGTTGGCCAGAATGTAGGTCCCCAGCTTCTCCATAAAGGGTAGCTCATCTCGAATGAAACCTTTGACCGAAGGGTTTTGCAGACCAATGCTATTCATAATGCCAGCTGCTGTTTCATGGATCCGAAGCCCGGGGTTTCCATCGCGTTTTTCCCAAGTAAGTCCTTTACTGGAGATTCCTCCCAGCTTGGAGAGGTCCATGTATTTTTCGTACTCCCGTCCAAAGCCAAAGGTTCCTGAGGCTGCAATTACGGGGTTTTTTAATTCATGATCTAGGATTTTTACTTTAGTCAAAGAGGACCTCCTCACTGTTGAAAACCGGCCCATCTTTACAGATGCATTGTTGGCCATGTTTTGTTTTATGGGAGCAACCTAGACAGGCACCAATGCCACAGGCCATATGGGCCTCTAAGGAAAGATATAGGGGAGAATGGATTCTCTCTTTCACAGCCTTCATCATCAGCATATTGCCACAGGCATAGGTGGTGTTGTAGTCATCAGTTAGAAGTTCTGTTACAAAGCCTTTATGGCCATAGGAACCATTTTCGGTAGACACATGAATGTTTCGCACAAAGGGCTTGAACTCTTCAAGGAAGAAGACTTCTTCGCGAAAGCCCAGAAAGACGTCTACAGGACCTTCTAGCTTTCTTGCGAGATACAGTAGGGGAGCAATGCCAACACCGCCTCCTACAAGAGCTGAGGGACCTTGATGTAGAGGATAACCTTTACCAAGGGGTCCTAGAACATGAATGTGATCCCCAGGCTTAAAGGTGGTCATCATTGCTGTTCCCTTTCCTATCTTTTGATAGAGAAAGCTCATGACTTCTCCGTCTGCATCACAAACAGAGAAAGGTCGAGGTAGATAGGGCACACCTTCCCAGCCACGGAGCATGTAGAACTGACCGGGCTCGGGAAGATCCTTTAAAGCGACCTTCATGAGAAACATGTCGCTGGTTAATTGCTCGTTTGATAGGATTTCTACTTTTCTATAGCCTTCCATAGAGATCCTCTTTCATATCTAAGACAGCTTTTCTGGTGTAGTGACTCAATCTCTCTTCACCGTCAGGGTAGTTCTTATAGGCAGTAATGATTCCTCTAGAGGAATTAATCACGCCACCATTTTTATCTTCATCAAGATAGAGTAGTGCTTCTGCTGCAGTACCTCCTTGAGCTCCGTATCCCGGAATCAGGAAGAACTGCTCCTTATAGCGACGACGAATCTTTTCACCTTCGTCGCGGTGAGTTCCCCCAGTTACCAGTCCAAGTGCACTGTAACCAGAAGAGCCTACATAGTCTTTACTCAGTTCGTTCAGTTTGTCACCTAGAGTAAAGTAGAGACTTTCACCTTCATAGGGAAGACACTGAAGGTCCTTGCTTCCAGGATTGCTGGTGCGAAGGAGGACAAAGACTCCCTTACCTTTTTCTAGATAGGGAAGATAGGGGGTGATGCTATCAAGGCCCATATAGGGACTAAGGGTGATCAGGTCAACCTCAAAGTCACCTTCAAAATGAGCCTTGGCATATTCCTTTGCTGTTGCCGCAATGTCCCCTCGTTTAATGTCACCAATGGTGAGGAGCTTACGATTGCGCAAATACTTTAGAGTATCCCTATAGGCCATGAGTCCCTCTATACCTAGGGCTTCATAGTAGGCAATTTGGAGTTTAAAAACAGCAACCAGATCTGCTGTAGCATCAATGATGGCTTTGTTATAGTTAAAAAGGATTTCCGAAGGAGATCCTTTTTTCATTGACGCGGGGACATAGTCTAAGTGGCTGTCTAGGCCAACACAGATACAGCTTTTTTCTTTGACTTCACGATAGAGTTGATCAATCATTCTTCCCTCCTGTAGAGTATATTTTCTCCCACAAGGGTCATGATGACTTGCCCCTGAACTTCCATGCCATGGAAGGGTGTGTTTTTGGACTTAGAGGCCATGCTGTTGGCATCAATGGTGTAGGTCTTCTCTAGATCCACCACCACAAGGTGGGCATCATAGCCATCTTCAATCAGGCCGCGATTCTCGACACCTAGAACCTGCAGTCCACCGAGACTCATAAGTTGACTGAGCCTACTTAGAGGGAGATTTTGTTTCTTTACAAGGTAAGTGTAGCAGAGGCTAAAGGCAGTCTCAAGGCCAATCATGCCTGGTGCTCCTTTTTCTTTGTCTTCTTCACTGTGGGGAGCATGATCCGTTGCGATACAATCCACAAATCCGGTTTTTACTGCTTGCACAAGATACTTCACATCATCCATACCCCTGATAGGGGGATTGACCCTGTAATCCTGATCGTAGAGGACAAGATGATGGGGGCTCACTTCGCAGGTGACAGGATAATTTTTCTTCTTTGCTTCAATAATGGCTTCCATGGATCCTATGGTGGAAACATGGCTCATATGAACTTTTGTACCAAAGTAGCCACTAAGATAGACATCACGTATTGTAATGAGGTCTTCTGCGACGCGGTAATCTTCTGCAGAAAGATCTGGGTCTTCTGCATGGATCATCAAGGTCAGGTTATGTTCTTTTGCGGCCTTACATGCATGATACATGGTGTGGTTGGAGAGGATTCCCTTTCCATCATCACTGAGGCAGCGGACAGAGGAAGGAAGGGAAGAAAAATCAAGAAGATTTTTCCCGTCAAATCCCTTGGTGATGGCCATGACCTGATGGATGTCAATGAGCTCTAAGGCTTTTCCTCTTTCCATAATGTCTTCATAGACGTCTGCGTTGTCACATATGGGCTTGGTGTTTCCCATGAGATTCACTGTAGTGTAACCACCGGCCAGAGCGCTTCTGCTGCCGGTTTCAAGGTCCTCTTTATAGGTAAAGCCTGGATCTCTAAAGTGTACATGGGTATCACAGAAGGAGGGCATAAGGGTGAGACCTTCTAGGTCTATGGTTTTAGCATCCTTGTATTCTTCTGGATCTTCAATGAGATTAATCTTTCCCTGATGAATGACGAGATGTCCTTGGCGTTCACCTCGTGCATCCACAAGGTGGGCGTTTTTTAATAGGAGCATTTATTCCTCCACGTTGTAGAGATGATCACAGTAATCACATTTATACAGATGGGCTGCACGGTCAACAAGAGAGAATTTGTGAACCATGTTGCGTTCAGAGGTGGTGACACAACGTGGGTTTTTACACTGAATAAAGTCCACCACATG
>CAMFGQ010000006.1 GCA_945950065.1 uncultured Clostridia bacterium | reverse complement strand
CTGTTGTCCAGCAATAGGAGAAATAATAAAGAGGAAGTGGAACAAGATGGTTCCAAGAATAGCCTGTTGCCATGTGGCTTTGTTAACTGAAGCTCCACCAATAAGGAGGGATGCTACAGAGAACAAGCCGACATTCTCATGGTTTGTATACGTAGCCATATTTCCTAAGTTTTGTAGGAAAACGACTTGACCCCATGCTGCCATGACTGTTGAAATAATGATGGCAACCAGTCTGGTCTTGTTAACATTGATTCCTGCAACACCTGCGGTATGCATGTTTTGACCAATGGCTCTCATGTCTTGACCAAGCTTGGTCTGCAGAATACGGTACATAACAAAAGCCACCACTGCAACAAAGAGATAGGTCATGATGGGAATGTTGGTTCCCAAGAGTTTACCAAAGACAGCATTGTCTAGAGCTTTACGTATGCTGATCAGGTCAACGGTGTTTTTAAGACCAACTCCAGCAGGCATCAGCATACCTTTGTTACCGATAGGGAATACGCGACCCGCCATGACAATAAAGATCAATTGATAGATCCCACTGGCAAAGAAGCCCAGGATCATGGAGGTAATCATTTCTTTTCCCTTAGCACGGTTCAGTACAAGCCCTACTAGATAGCCAAGAAGGATAGCAATGGGTGTTGCCACCAGCATAGCCACAAAGACACCACCTAGGCCACCAATGCCTTTACTCATGATGAAGATAAGGCCTGCCTGGCCAGCCATGGCACCAAGAACGATACCAAAGTTGAGTCCCATTCCGCTAATAACAGGAATGATGAGAGAAAAGACAAGAATTAAGTTTCTCGATAGACGGAAGAGCATTTCGGTGAGCACGAACTCAATCGAAAGTCCCGATACGAGAAAACCAAAAATACATAGTACAGCAAAGACAATAGGAACAATCATGCTTCTGTACCTCCTCTAGTTAGTGCATAGAGAATAATTCCATTACTCACGATAATACGTACAATCTCTGCCATCTGGCCATCGGAAATAACATTAATTACCGGAAGAGCCACGACAAGAAGAGATTGGAAGAGGAAGGTTCCAATAATCACATGACTAATTTTAGCTTCCTTTAGGGTTGCCCCACCAATGAGAATGGCTGCGGCTGCAGGCATGGCCATGTAGAGGGGTGCCCGATAAAGCTGGATAAAACCATAGGATTGTGAGTATACAATCACTCCAATTGCTGCTAATACGGTTGAAAGAGTGGTTCCTAAAACACGGTAGCGATTGACATTGAGTCCATTGGAAATAGCGAACTGTTCGTTGCTTCCAGAAACTTTCATGGCGTTACCAGTCTTAGAACGGTTAAAGAGCCAAACGGCTAGAGCACAAACTGCAAAGAAAAGCAGAAGTCCTGTGGGAATGGTAAAGCCCTGAGCTAGTCCTGTTGTGGGATCAACTTCAGCTTTGGGGAAAGCCCAAAGTTTATTGAGATAGTGTCCAAAGTTCCCTTCCATGGAAATCGTTACACGAAGTCCCGTTTTTCCCATGGCCCAAATCAGGCTACGGTCACTAAAGGGAAGAATCAGCCAGATAATACACATAAAGGATACAACGGAAAGACCAATGTAGTTACCGACTGTCATCTCCTGACCCTTGACCCTGTTGAGGATGTGTCCGTAGATCACCCCTGCTATGGTGGACATGGGGATGGATACAAGGATAGCAATGATAAAGGCCATGCCTCCCGTGAATCCCCACTCGATACTCAGTAGTGCCGCAAGGAGACCTAGAACAATACCGATGGCTAGGTTAAAGTTAATTCCTATACCAGCTCGGATACCAGGAACCATAGAAAGGACTAGGATGGCATTCATTCCAAAACGAATGAGAATGCTTCCCCATAGATTGGCCTGATTGATTTTCAAAAAATAGGAGGCTACCAAAAGGATAATAAGAAAGACCCCGATGATCAGTCGTGGAAATCCTATCTTTTCATAGGTTTCTTTTATCTTGGTCATGATGTCACCTCACTCATTACGTCTCCTGCCATGGCTAAACCAAAGAGCTCATCAGGTGCATCTGGTTCTAAAATGGCATGTAGTTTTCCATCGGATATAATAGCAATGCGATCTGAGATTTGACGCAATTCAGCAAGCTCACTGGATGTAATGACGATGGTCATTCCTTCTTCACGATTTAAGCGAACAAGGGTATCCATGACCAGCTTCTTAGCTCCAATATCAATCCCTCTGGTGGGTTCTGAAATAAGGAGAATGTCAGGTCCAAAGGTTAGAGCTTTGGCAATACAGACCTTCTGCTGATTTCCGCCACTTAATCTTCTTGTGTGTTGTTTACCAGAAGTACATCGGATATCAAGATCCTTAATCATCTGCTCAGCATTCTCAGTAATCGCTTTGTTGTCAACAAAATCAGAAAAGAGAACTCTCTTGAGAAAACGGTTTTTCACTTCTAAGGCAGTATAGGCAATGTTGTACTCGATGGAGTCATCCAAGAGAAGACCCATGCCTTTTCTGTCTTCTGAAAGGAATGTCACATTGTTTCGGAGCATTCCTCGGGGATCATTCAACTTCATCTCTACCCCATCTTTGGTAATCTTTCCTTTGGTAGGATAAAGTCCCATGATTCCGTTGGCAACACCGATCTTTCCTTGTCCTGCCAATCCACCGATACCAAGGATTTCTCCTTTTTTAATCTCAAGATTAATGCCACGAACACGTTCTCCGGGCATATCCACATAAAGATCAGTGATCTCCATATGAAGAGGATGTTCACTGAGATCCCTTCTATCCTCTACCGAGAGTTCGATGCTACGACCTACCATGGCTCTTGCCATGTCAAGGGTTGTCACCTCATCGGTATTTTGGGTTAGGACCATCTCTCCGTCACGAAGAACGGTAATGCGATCAGAAATGCTTTTAATTTCTTCCAGTCTATGGGTAATAAACAGGATAGCAATTCCCATTTCAGATAGACTTTTTATTACTTCCAAGAATTTTTCGGCCTCGGACTCGGTCAGAACAGCTGTAGGCTCATCAAGGATTAAGAGGCGCAGATTGCGTTTATCAATTTCCCTTGCGATCTCGACGAACTGCATATAACCTACGGGAAGTCCTTCAATCTTTACAAATTCATCTATGTCCATGTGGAGCTTGTTCAATGCTTCTTTTGTATCAGCCACCATGGTTTTTCGATCTAGATTCTCTAAGCGTTTTCCAAAAACGCGACTCAGTGGGCTCGCAAAGGTATTTTCGCGATTGAGCTTCACATTCTCAGTAATGGTAAATCCAGGAATAAGCATAAATTCCTGATGCACCATCCCAATCCCAGCATTCATTGCATCTGTAGGCTCAGTGGGAACAAAAGGTTCACCATTTATCAGCATGGTACCTTCGTGTCCACCTGTGCTGTGAATCACGGGCATTCCGAAAAGGATGTTCATCAGGGTTGATTTACCTGCACCATTTTCTCCAATGAGTCCGTGTATTTCACCTTCCTCAATGACCAAATCTACGTTCTTAAGCACAGGATTGCCTGAATATTGTTTTGAAATGTTTTTCATTTCAAGTAGTGCCATCGATTCCTCCTATTATCTAGTTAAAAGAAGGGGTCGTTTTCACGACCCCTTTTTCCTACAATCTAGAATTCTTGATTTGCTAATACGAAGAGTAGATAGTTAGGATGGTCATCACTTAGTGGTGTAAGAACAATTTTGTCAGCGTCCTTTTCTACAACTGATCTAAGGATTCTTTGAGCTGCTTCAGGATCGAATTTTTCAATCTTTCCATCTAGATATTCCATAGCATACTCAACACCTGCGTAAATCATAGAAACGTTTGCTGGCATAACCCATGTTCCAAGTCTTCCTGTCATGCCTTTTTCTTCAGCAATACGCTTGATTTCAGCGTTTAGATATTCTACATTACCTGCTTCTTCTTCAGGAATCTCAATGTTGAGAGCTGCTGGATAAGCATGGTAGGGTGAAGGACAGCACTGCTCGGGGAAGATTGCTCCGGTTTCAACAACTTGCATAATCATTGGCTCTTGCATACTGCAGTTGGTGCTGAATACGGCAGTGTCTTTACCATATTTTTGAATTTGACGGGGAACGTCTTCCATAATGAACTGTTGTGCACCAGGTGTACCAGCATCGCCTGTTGGGTCTGGAGCGTCAACGTCTACGAATTGGATTCCAAGTTCTTCAGCTTTTTTGACCATTGCTTCACGACGAGCAGCAAGGAGTTGCATAGCCATGTGTCGTGGGAAGGAGTAGTGGATAAAAGTTTTCGCACCCATGTCATGAGCGGATTGAATAATATTACTACCTCTTTGGATTTGGTCAAGCTCTAACATAATGTCTGCACGAGCTACAACTGTATCTGGATCTTCATGAGGAGCTCCCAAGAAGAAAAGGATATCATCACGAGTTTCTTTAACTGCGTCAATAGCAGCTGCAGAACCGTTAACAGCTTGGCAGATAATAATGGCTTTAATATCAGGGTCTGATGCTAAGCTTTTAATGTTAGAGATTGTGGTTTCGGTTTCTTTACCGAAGTCATCTGGATAAGTAACGTGCTTAATCATGTCGCCATATTTGGCAATTAGATTTTCAGCTGCGCGGAACTCTTCCTCACCTTGAGAAACGGTTCCTGTAACAACACCGATTTTGTAGGGTTTTGCTTCACCTTCTGCTGCTGGTGTTTCGTCAGGTGCTGCATCAGGTGCTGCAGCTTCCTTTTCACCACAGGCGACAAGACCCAGTACTAGAAATACGACTAGTAACAGCGAAATAAACTTCTTCGTCATTTACTTTCCTCCTGTTATGTTTCCTTGGTTATCCAAGGATAAGTTTCTAGCACCCGATAAATACGGGGCATTGAAGATATTGTAATATATCGTCCTAGTTATGTCAAGGAGTTCTCAATTTGACGCATTTGGCGATGTTTTATGCAAAAAACGCCTACTATTCATGGTATTTCCGCTGCCGACTACTAAGAAAAACATAAATTTTCCTTGGGATGAAGTGAAAAAATGAAAAAACAGAGAAGATAAGCCTTCTTTAAGAAATCTCTCCTCTCCCCTCCAATGTGCTATAATAAAGCAAATCTCAGATGAAATGAGGAAGATAAAGAATGAAAAAATTGCGCTTTCTTTTAGCCATTCTGCTCGCGCGCAGTGGAACCTTGCTGATGCGCTTGTTTGGATATAAAGCAACCCACACTCCAGGGGCTATTGCACTAAAACTCTGCCCCGATTTTTTAAGCCATCTAGCAAGACCCAAAACCGTCCTTGCCATTACAGGGACCAACGGAAAGACCACCACCTCCAATCTTCTGGCAGGCGTACTGAGCCATGCAGGTCGAGACTTTGCCCACAATGGTTATGGAAGCAACATTAAGGAAGGTGTCATCACTACATTAATGGAAGCTTCAAGTTTCTGGGGTGGTCCTAAGAAAGATCTTTGTATTCTTGAAATTGATGAAAGAGCAAGTCGCATCATTTTTCCAGAACTTGCTCCTGACTATCTCATTGTCACCAATCTCTTTCGGGAATCTTATTTACGCAATGCCCACGCAGAATTTGTCTTTCGGGTACTAAATGATCATATTCCTGCAAGCACAACCCTTATCCTTAATGCAGATGATCCCTTAAGCTCCCGCCTAGGACAAGCCAATAAGAAAGTCTACTTTTCTCTGGCACAGCAGCAAAGAGAAGCGTCCCAAGAGCATAGTTTGATTCAAGACCTTCCCCTATGCCCCAGTTGTCATCATCCAATTACTTACTCCTTTAGGCGTTATCATCATATTGGGCATGTCCACTGCGAGCACTGTGGCTTTACCAATCCCACAGCAGATGTTGTACTGGAAACAATCGGTGAGCATGATGTACATGTGCTATATAATAAGCAAGAAGAAGTTTATCCCCTTCTTGGCGATAATCTCATGGACACCTATAACGAACTTGCTGTAATTACCCTTTTGCGTAGCATGGGAATGGATAAGGACGCTCTAGCAGAGTACCTTGCTCCCCTACAGGTTGTAAAAAGCCGAAAAGATGTGCAAGAGGTAGAAGGTGTCATCCTCTATCGTATGTTGGCAAAGGGAATGAACCCCATCGCCATTAGTAGGGCCATTGACTCCATTCTTTCCCACCCTGGAAGAAAGTCAGTGATTCTCCTCAATGACACCAGTACAAAGAAGAGAAGCCATGAAGAAAATACTGCATGGCTCTATGATACAGACTTTGAACAACTGCTTTCTCCTGAGGTAAAGGAAATTCTCATCGGAGGCTATCGAGCCAAAGATTATGCTTTACGCTTAGAGTTAGCAGGAATTCCTTCGGAAAAAATCATTCTTTGCGAAGAAAAGATCGATGTTGCTAAACAGATCAATCTAGAGGATGTCGATCTGATTGGTATTCTCTATGAGCTCTACTCAGAACCTGTCTCACGAGAGATCAGGGAAGTCATTGCAAAACGGCTTCAGGAGAAACAGGCATGATGGTGGAATTTCTTTATCCCGAACTAACCAATCTCTTGGGTGAAAATGGTTCTCTCCTTCTTCTCACCCAGATCTTTGGAGAGGATCAGGTCCTCTCTACTTCTTTTCCACAGAAACCCCGCTTTTTAGAAGAAAAAGTAAATCTTGTCTACATGGGAAACATGACAGAAGAAAAGCAGAAGCTTATCCTAGAGCTGTTCCTTCCTTATAAGGAAGAGATTAAAGAAAAGATAGAAGAGGGACAGTTTTTCCTCTTTACTGGAAATGCCCTGGATCTTCTCGGAACAACCATTGAACACGAAGAAGGGGAAACCCTTGAAGCTCTTGGACTCTTTGACTTTAAAACCAAAGTCGCCAAATACAAGCGAACCAATGCCTTTATCCATGGACAGACACAAAAAGGAGCAGAAGTCTTCGGCTTTATTTCCCAATTTACCAGCTATCAGGGTGAGATGCCCCCTCTGGTTCAAAGCCAAGGCAAAGGATACGGCATCCACTATAAAAATCTCTATGCCACCTCTCTACTTGGTCCGCTCTTGATTACAAGTCCCTATTTTACCAAGGAACTCCTTCAAGAAATGGGAATGCCTACAACCCTACCCAAAGAAGAGAGTATGATGGCTGCTTTTAAGAGACGAAAAGAACAACTTCTCGAAAACACAAGATAAGGGGGCCAGCATGTTAGAACAAATCAAAAAGGCAATGCGCCTAGATTGGCGACAGCTCTACTATGTTACCCATCACCTGAGTAAACGCTCGGGGAGGAGTCATGTCGACATCTTTAAAGATATGGTTCAGTGCTATCAGAAGGAAGGCTATACTTGGCTGAACTACTTAACCTTCGGTTTTGACGAAATCACTGATCCAAAACAACGCTCCACCTATCTTTCTGAATATCGTGACAATACAAAAATCATCCATGCATGCAATCCTAAGGAAAACATGGACATCATCGAGGACAAGGCAAAGTTCAATACCCTCTATAAGGAGTTTATTGGTCGTGAAGCCTTGGATCTTCGAGAGGTAGACTATAGGAGCTTTCGAAGCTTTCTAGATCGCCACCCCATCTTCTTTGTCAAGACTCCCTCTGATTGTGGCGGTGACAACATCGAGCGCATCCTAACCGAGAACATCTCCAATCCCAAAGAGCTCCACGAGAGACTCCTAAAGAAAAATCAAATTGTTGTGGAAGAAGCTGTTGTACAGCATCCAAAAATGTCAGAAATCTCGGTAAACTCCGTAAACACCATTCGCATCGGCACCACCATTGACCCTGAAGGAAAAGTGGCTGTAGCCTATATGACCCTACGCTTTAATACAACCGATGCTTACTTTGATAATGCAAGCATGGGAGGAGCCTTTACCCTCCTAAGTGAAGAAGGAGAAATTACTCATCCTGGCTACATCAACTATCCAAGAGAGCATAGCTTTACTCTCCACCCCGCTACAGGTGAATCCATCCTTGGTTTTCAAATCCCAATGCTTGAAGAGGTTAAAAAGCTAGTCTGTGAGAGCGCTATGGTCCTCCCCACTACCCGCTATATGGGCTGGGATGTAGCCATTTCTCCAGAAGGTCCACTGATCATCGAAGGGAATAGCATTCCTTCTGTAGAACTCTATCAGGCGAGAATCCATATGGATGATGGCCTTGGAAAAGCCGATATGATGCAAGAACTTTTGGGACTTAAATTACGTTAGATGAAGTGAAAGGAAGAAAGAAAAATGAAAAAGCTAGCAAATCGATTTGCAGGTTTCTCGACCTATTGGGATTCCTCCCGTGCAGAAGCTAAAAAAGCAGGAAGAAGCCGTATGAGTGTTCTTAGAGATATGCTCCATTATCGCTTCAAATATGGCTTTAGTGCTCTTGATTACCAAGTCTTTGGCTTTGCTCACAACAGAAACAAAATCGTCAGACTAAGTTATTTTAGTGCGCTGGACTGGGCCAATGCAAATTACTTTTTAAATATGCCTGAAGATGCCCAATTTGACTTCTTCAATAAAATCGACATCTACGATAAATTTGGCAAATACTACCAGCGAGATGTGATCATCTCCAGTCGCTCCACCGATGAAGAGATCAAGGCTTTTGTGGAGAAACATCCCCTTCATTTTGCAAAGCAAGCCATTAATTATGGTGGATTTGGACTGGAAAAAATCAACTACGAAAACTTTTCTTCCTTTGAAGACTATAAAGCTTATCTTGTAGAACATAAATATGAAGTCCTAGAAGAACTCATCAAGCAACATCCTGATGTGAATAAACTCTATCCTTATTCTGTCAACTCCTTACGTGTTACCACGGTATTAGGCCTTGATGGAACCGTTCATTTCCTACCTTCTATTTTACGTATGGGTGGAGACATGATGGAAATCGACAATGTTTCTTCGGGTGGCGTCTATGTACAAGTTGACCCTACTGGAAGAATCAGTTCCCATGGTTTTAAAGAAGATGGAGAGTTCAATTTAGATGGAGGCCATCTTGTAGAAGCTCACACCACTACAGGTACAGTCTTCCTTGATTATCAATTGCCCCATACTAAGGAGGCCTTTGAGCTTGTCGAAAAAATGGCCAAAGAAGTTCCCGAATACAGATACATTGGATGGGACATTGCATTAACCGAAGATGGAGTCGATATGATCGAACTCAATACCTATGCTTCCTACGATATGATTCAGTGCTACTACCAAAACAAAAGTCGTAGAGGAAACTATGAGCAAATGGTAAAACTGACAGGGATTGACTATCGGTCTTTAACAGATCGCCAAAAGAAAGTCCGTACCTATGTTGAAAAACAAAAGAAAGGCGATGAGTAGAAGGTTCCCACCAGCTCACCCTCCATCCAACAGGAAAAAGATGAACCCATAAAAAGACCCCCTCTCTTGCATCAAGAGGAGGGGTTTTTTTAAGTTTAGGATCCTGTCCATTATTCTCTAAACAGTGCTCTAAAGTGAAGCACAACATAATCTTGATCATGGCTGTAGTACTCTACAATAATTTTTACACCATCGGTTTCCCAAATCCAACGTTCATTCTCAGACTTGGTCTTGGCCTCTTCATAGAGGTTTAGAACACTTTCTTTTTCTCCAACCTTGACCAGTAGTTGTTTTCTCTCAGAATCCAGCTCCAGTCTCGTCTCCCCACGGCTGTAGCCTTGCTTAACATTGTCATTATGCCACTGAAGTTCCACGAGATAAGCATATCCTTTAACATCCATTTCCATGGCTTCTTTTGAGAAATAAGAGTAGAATACGCCTTGGAATTCCTCCTTCTGTGCAGGAGGTCTAACCACCCTCTGCTGATCCTCTTTAAATCTGCTATAGATTGTATGCTCTGCTCTCTTCGTCACATCACTTAGCTCATACCGCTGATGAACCATCATGCCAAAGGGAGGTAAAAACAGAACGAGTACCACAAAGATGGAGTACCATTTTAGTCCCCATAGTTCTCTATTCTCTTTAAAGAACAAGTAGATATTGAGGATACAGAAACTTGCGAGAAGAAGGATTTCATGATAAAAACCTCTTTCTCGATACAGGCCACTTACTTTTGAACTTACATTGAAGCGAATCAGGATGTAGAGAAAAGTCACAGCAATAAAGAGAAGCAGAATCCCTTTTCGCTCCCACTGCTTCTCTCCCTTTTTAAGATGAAGCACAAAAGCTAGATAAAAGAAACTAGCTAACACATAAAAGACAATGGGTGGATAGGCACGTAAATAGCCCAAAAGCACCTGCACGGAATAGATCACCGCCAAAGTACCAAAAAGAATGGTCAACTTCGGCAAAATCTTCCCAAAGAGAAGATCGGAGAAACCTCCCACCACGGTTTTCTCTTTGGCGGTAAACAGCACCATTAGTCCAGCAACAGTGGAAAGGCTATTGGCAATACGAAACACCATGCCGTTATAAGGGAGATTTAAAAAGAAAATCTGATTAAACAAATAGGTAATCAGATAGATAACCCCATACAAAATCCCAAAATACAGCATTGCAGCACGTACACGGGACAATCCTCCCAAGAGTCTCTCTAAACTCACTTCTTTTCCGAAGAGATACAAAATGAGATTCATAAAGATCCAAAGGAGCATCAAGGAAGAAAGCGAATAGGCGAGAAATTCCCAGCGAGTAAAAAGCAAAAAGACATAGGAAGCCGCAATAAAGAGGCTCACCATCACTAGATGACGAGTATAATGAGGGTCAAAGCGCACATTGAAAAGATGGAGAACTCCACCAAGTAAGAGTAAGTTTAAAAGCAGGGCTCCCGGCACATAGGTGTAAACCAGCTGGTTGATTCCTAAAAGTGCAATTAAAATCAGAAGCGATAGGCGTTTTTCTGTTAGTTCTTTTAAATCACGGTAGATTACTTCAAGATTTTTAAACATAAGCGCCTCCTTTGCACCACCTATACCCTTTTCATCTTTCTACAAGCCTTTAAAAAATTCGCGTATTTTTTTATAGCCAAAGAGTTTGCGATAAAAAGGAACACTGATCATGCCTAAAATAAACTCAGAAGCCATGATCTGTGCCGTAATCACAAAGAAGCTAATCTTGGCCCCCGTAAGAAAATAAATCTCTAGACCAATGATAAAGGCAAAGAGTGCTGGAAAAAGTGCTGCTATCCAATCCTTTTTCACCAAGGTCATGGCCTTTAGACTGAGGAAGGTGTGAAGGGTGCCAACCACCACATCAACCAGTCCAAAGGGACTAGCAAAATTACTAATCGCACATCCCAAACTAATGGGTAATACAAAGCCCGGGTGATAAAAGGCCAAAAGGTTAAGAAGCTCTGACGGCCGAAACTGTAGAGGCCCAAAACTAAACTCAGCAAACATAAAGCTAAGTAAAACATACATGCCGCAAACAAGTGCATAAACCGTTAATCGTTGCGTCTTCAAAAGTTTTTCCTTTCTAAAAAACCCCTGCACAAGAAACCTGCAGGGGTTACTTGATTTTTAACGTGGGTGCCAAGAAAACACGAATAATTCTTTATTGATTGGTGTTTTTGCGATAGAGGTGTAAGAGTCCCTTCTGAATCAGACGAGAATCGTAGATCATCTCCCGCTTACAGTAGGAAGTAATTAAGCGACTGGAACCACCTGTTGCAAGTACAGTTACAGGCTCTCCCAACTCTTCCTCAACCAGTCCTATAATACCATCTACTGCCATTGCCTGTGAATAGACAATTCCAGATTTCATGCTATCGATGGTGTTTTTTCCAATCAGTGTTTTGGGTGCTTCAAAACTCACATGGGGAAGTTTAGCTGCATGTTCTGCTAAGGCTTCCAGAGAGAGAATAGCACCAGGGATAATCATCCCGCCGATAAAGTCTCCATTTCGATCAATCACCACCATAGTATTGGCTGTTCCCATATCAAAGATGACCAGAGGAGGTTGATGTTCTTGCACTGCAGCCACTGCTGCAACAATCAAATCACTCCCAACCGAAGCTGGATTATCCATCTTGATGTTTAATCCCGTCTTGATGCCACTTCCCACAAGAAGGGGTTCATAGCCTAGGATTAACTTTACTGCCCTTCTCAGTGCAGTGGTTAAGCCAGGTACAACGGAACACATAATGGCTCCTTCAATTTGCGAACCATCAAGTTTGTGGATCTGGAACAAGTCCAAGAGCATCATGGCATATTCGTCTTCAGTTTTCTTTTGGTCTGTGGCAACCCGTGCGATAAAACGCGTATCCTCTTCATTGAGGCAACCGATGACCACATGGGTATTTCCAATATCAATGGCTAGTATCACGCTTTCTTCTCCTTAAAGTACAGTGCAAAGAGTGGCTTACAGATGGCTGTCACCAAAATCATTGACACCACTGCTTCTGGAATTCCATTGGCCACAACAATGCCCATAATGGCTCCAATCACCTTATCTGCTGCGATCCCTTTTATGGATGCAAAGGCATCACCAAAGATAAGATAAATTCCTCCCATAACAAAGAAGGTATTGACCAATGCTCCACCAAATCCTGCTGCTCCTAAAGCCAGCACAGAAGGTCTTTCCTTTTTTCCACCAAACAATTTGAAGATGTAGTAGGGTAAGATTCCCACCAGAATCCTTGGAATAAAGCAGATCACAAGAGCTAAAAGGCTACCTCGATCTAGTCCGGGTACTGGTATCAGTGGTGAAAAACAAAAGGACAGTAGAGATGGGGCCGTCGTATTGGCAATCAGTGAGGCAAGTCCGAAGACTCCACCTAAAATCCCACCATAGACAGGTCCTAAAAGTAGACTACCAATAATCACAGGGATATGTATGGTGGTGGCCTTAATCACGCCCAGAGGGATCAAACCAAGTGGTGTCAGTCCCAAGACGAAGATAATGGCAGCAAAGAGTGCCAAGAGTACAAATTCATTCAAACTTCTTTTTTTCATTTTTCCTCCTGCTATCGTTCCCGTCCCTTGGGATACAATGCTCTTCTAGTATAAAAGGTAAACTCTCTCTTGTCCATCGATTTGTAGTTTCTTTGTCAATCTTGCCCTTCTCTTCTCTTTTCACAAAAACATCACCGCTGGATTTGTCTCCCAAAAGGAAAAAACGCCTTATACTGTATCGTAAAAGGCGTTTTTCGAATCATAAGCTTCTTCTTCGTCTCGCATGTTCCTTTTGAACGCTTCCAAGCACTCTTCTTTTATCCTTCATCCAAAGGGGAGCCAAAAGCTCATCATGGGGTGGATCTCCCGTTAGACGGTGAATCACCACCTCATCACCAAAGAGCTCAAGAATGTCTGTCACGCGACGAATGTATTCATCACGTTCCAAGGGAACATATTCTCCACTTTCATAGATCTTTGCCAAAGGAGCTCCCTTTTGAACATAGAGCCCATGGATCTTTACACCCCAACTCTTCTCCTTAAGAATCAAAGTCGCTGTCTCCATCTCGTCTTGGAAAGTACTCCCAGGGAGTCCAAGGATCATATGTGTAACCACAGGTATCTTCCTCTCCCTTAGCTTTGTCATGGCCTCCACATAATCTTCCACTGTATAACCCAGATTCATTTTCTTCATCACAGCAGGATTCACAGACTGAAGGCCAAGTTCTAACCATAAGAAGGTCCTGTCTCTCATCTCCTCTAAGAGATCAAGAACATCTTCATTTAAACAGTCCACCCTTGTTGCAATAGCAAGCCCAACCACCTCATCATCTGAGATGGCTTCTTCATAGACACTTCTCAGTTTATCTATAGGTCCATAGGTGCCTGAGAAGTTTTGAAAGTATGCAAGATAAAGTGAACCGGGCCACTTATGGGCAAGTCGTTCTTTTTGGAGCCTTAGTTGTTCTGTGATGTGGCCCTTTAAGGTAAATTCACCTGATCCTCTTTCAGAACAAAAGAGACAACCACTCCCTCTTTCGCGATTAGGACAGGTAAAGCCACCATCTAATGGCAGCTTTTGTACCCGTTTACCAAAGATATCCTTTAATTCCTGAGCTAAGGTTCTCATTGATTGAGAAGATTAAAGCGCTCAAAGAAGTGAAAGACAAGACTAACGATAACAGCAACCACAGAGGCAAGCACCATACCAGAAAGCTGAATGCCTCCTAGATTGACAGCAAGTCCACTGAGCCCCGTGGTAAAGACCACAGAAGTAAGGATGAGGTTTCTGCTCTTTGAGTAGTCCACCTTAGCATCCACCAGTAGGCGTATCCCTGAAGCGCCTATCATACCATAGAGTAAAAAGGTAACCCCTCCGATGACATTTCCCGGAATGGTACTGATAAAAGCAGCAAGAGGTCCAAAAAAGGCCATCAAAATACTGATGCAAGCAGCTCCAGCAAAGACTACCACTGCATAAATTCCCGTTACCGCCATAACACCAATGTTCTCACCATAAGTTGTTGTGGGCACACCACCAACCATACCGCTAAGGGCCGTTGAGAAGTTATCAGCAAAAATGCTTCGATGGAGGCCCGGTTCCTTAATCAAATTCTTCCCAACAATGTTGCTAGTCACCACTTGATGAGAAATATGCTCGCTGGTGATGACTAACAGTACAGGTAGCATGGTTAAAATTGCCCGAAGGTCAAATTTTGGGAGCTGAAAATGAGGGATGGTAAAGAGCTTTGCCTCAAGCACAGGTGTTAAATCCACCATGTTCAGTGAAAGAGCTGTAAGATAACCGGCAACAATGGCAATCAGGATAGGAATGGTAGAAAAGAATCCTCGAAAAAGTACTGTACCAAAGACGGCAACGCCGAGAGTCACCAGAAACACAACTAAGTCAGCAGTGCTAGCACCTTCTACCATAATCTTTGCACCAATGGCACCACCTCGAATGGTCAGTCCTGCCAGTTCAAAACCGATAAGAGCCACCACGGCCCCCATTGCAGCAGGTGGTAAGACCACATCGATCCAGTCCGTTCCAAATTTGTAGATGATGTAAGCAAGTACACAACCCAGAAGACCAGTTACCACAAAGGCACCCTGTGCATAATTAAAACCTAAACTTGCAATGATGGCTCCTGCTGGTCCTAGAAAGGCAAAGCTACTGCCTAGATAAGCAGGTGCCATTCTTTTTGTGATGAGAATAAAAAGTAAGGTTCCCACACCATTCATAAAGAGCACCACACCGGGGTCAATCTGAAAGATGATGGGGACCAAAACTGAAGCTCCAAACATTGCGAAAGTATGCTGAAGGCTTAGGGGAATCAGCTGTGCAAAGGGAACTTTATCCTGAATACCATAGAATTTTTTACGTTGCATATATCCTCCTCTTTGCTCTTAAGTATACTTCACCACATGGAAGGACTCAACAATTTACACAAAAAAAAGGGAGTCTATTCTCCCCTAGTTGGTCCGTGTCTTTAATCGATTTGCGTAGGAAAAGTTTGATACATTTCCTTGTAATAGTTCAGATAGTAATTGACCTTCTCCACATAATTTCTCGTCTCTTCAAAGGGGATACTTGTCATATCTCCACCCTCAGAGATCCTTTGTTCTGCGAGCCACTGCTCGACTTGTCCTGGTCCTGCATTATAAGCTGCAAAAACCAAGTTCCAGTTATTAAATTTTTCTTGTAGATACTTTAAATAATAGGCCCCATAGTCAAGACTGACCCTTGAATCATAGAGATTCTGGGGAGATAATTCCATACCTCGTAGTCTTGCTAGGTATTGGCCGGTTTCAGGCATGATCTGCATCAGGCCACGTGCACCCATGTGGCTCTCAGCATCTTCTTGCCAGCTGCTTTCAACTCTTGCAACCGCTGCCAACACAAAGGGATCAATCCCATGGTCTTGGGCAGCCTGTTGAATATGAGAAATGTAGTGGAGAGGTTCATCAATGGTCATCTCTTCTTCTACTTCATTTTCTTCCTTTGTATATGCTAGGCTAAGCAGTGCCCCACCTAGCAAAAGAAAGAGTAGAAGGAGTCCTAGAATTCTTTTCATTGATTCTCGCCTCCTTTTCATCGTGCTACTATAGCAAAAACTAGGATGTTTTGCAAGTTTACCCCTATTTTTGTAGGAAAAACAGGGCTCACTTTAGCAAATCTTTCACATACCAATGCTTTAGCCAACAGAATTGGGATATAATAGAGGGGAAAGGAGTACGCTTATGAAGACAAAAATCAACGACCTGTTTCAGAAGATAGATCAACAGTTTACTACGGTCAGAAAGAGCAAAGCTTGGCTTAGTTTTTTACTTACCATCATCATCCTAGGGATTTACTTCTTCTTTACCTTACCCTCTCTCTCGCCTCAGTCCCCAGGATTATATACCTTTCTCCTGATGGGACTCGGTATCTTTACCTTCTTGAGGCTTTTTTTTGGACCAAGACTTACCGCAGGGGCCTTCAAGCGAAGCCTACTTCTAGCAGTGATTCTTTTGGTTCTCCCAAGTCTGCTTCTGTTTTTCTCGAGCCCTGTTTTTCGAGCTGGGTCCTTCGCTAAATTAATTCATGTTGAGCCTGGAGTCTTTGAGGAAGACATTGAGAAGATTACAAGAAGCCAGGTACCTGTGGTGGATCGCGAGACGGCTTCCATCATTGGTGAAAAACAACTGGGCTCCCTAACAGATCTGGTAAGCCAGTTTGTGATTGATGAACAGTATTCACAGGTAAACATCTCGGGAAAACCTTTCCGTATCTCACCACTACGCTATTATGACATCATCAAGTACATTACCAATCGAAAAGATGGTATCCAGTATTATGTATCGGTGGATATGACCTCCCAAGAAGGTAAAGTAGTCAAGCTTCCAAAAGCAGTCTACTACTCACCTGGTGATTATCTGATGCGAAACATCTACCGAAAAATTCGCTTCCAATATCCTTTCTCCATCCTAGGAGAAAGCAATTTTGAGATAGATGATGAGGGTAATGCCTATTACATCACGCCAATCTTGCATAAAACCATTGGTTTTCTCAATGGTACCGATGTAAAAAGTGTTATCATCACCGATGCCAATAGTGGAAAGAGTACAACCTATCCCTTGGATCAAGTTCCCACTTGGGTGGACCGCGTCTATCCTGCTGAACTGATTATTTCTCAATTGGATAATCGTGGACTCTATACTGGCGGTTTCTTCAACTCTGTCTTCGGGCAGAAAAATGTTACCTCTACAACCGAGGGCTACAACTACATTTCCATTGGAGAAGATATCTTCCTCACCACAGGAGTGACCTCGGTACGCAGTGATGAATCCAATCTGGGTTTCTACTATGCCAACCTGCGAACCAAGGAAACAAAGTTCTACTCTCTTGCTTCTGCCACGGAGACAGCAGCAATGAGTAGTGCTCGTGGAAAGGTTCAGGAAAAAGAATACCAACCAACTTTCCCCGTGCTGCTTAACATCCAAGATCGACCTGTCTACTTTATGAGTTTAAAGGACAGAGCTAAGACAGCAAAAATGTATGCCTTTGTTGATGCACAACAGTTTACCAATGTTGTGGTAGCAGATGATGTAGCTTCACTCTTCACCGCCTATGCCAAGGTTCACCCTACCCGAGGTGCAACCAGTGAAGAATATGAGTCCATCACCATTGATACGCTAAAAGAGGTTACACTGGATGGAAATACCGTATTCTTTATCACGGTGAAAGAAAACGACAAAATCTATTACGCTGCAGCTTCTACTCTTCAAGAAAAAGTTTTAGAAATGAAAGAAGGAGCCCGTCTACGCGTTCTTAGCTTTGAACAAGGTGGCGTACAGATGATTGAAAGTTTAGAGAACTAACATGGAAAAAGATCAATCAAAAAGATGGATTGCTGTGCTTCTAGCAGTTCTAACCCTTTTTGTCCTTTACCGTATGCTCGTGGATACAGATCTTCTCTTAACAGGACAAAAATACGAACACGGAAGTGCAGTCGTAGAAAAAATACTAGACATTAAAGAAAATCAGTCATTGTCCCAGCATACGCAAGGTGGAATTTCCTCAACGGACATTACTTTCCTTGCAAAGTACAAAGGCGAAACGGTTGAAGCACTACAGAGCATCTCTTCCATGACGGCCAACAATCGAATTGTGGAAGTGGGCGATCGTGTCATGCTCATTAAATTCCCTGGTGGTCCAGGGCAACCCGAACGATGGATCATGGAAAACTATTACCGTGTTCCTTGGGTCGCTCTTGTAGGGGGAGTCTTTGCCCTCCTGCTCATTATTTTTGGTAGAAAGACGGGCTTCTATTCCCTGATCGGCCTGGTTCTTTCAGTGGCAATGATTTTCTTTATCTTTATCCCTATGGTGCTCCAAGGAAAGAACATTTACTTTTGGACGCTGATTACTGTCTTTTACAGCATCTTCCTCACAGTCTATCTGATTACAGGATGGAGTGATAAGACACTTGCCACCATTCTTGGCTGTGTCTTTGGTACCTTAGTGGCTGCGTTACTCTCGGTAATCATGACCAAGTACCTTTATCTTTCAGGAAGCTATGACGATGCAACCCTGGCTCTTCACCGGCTTCATAGTGTTACGCCCATTGATCTACGTGCACTGATCTTCGCGGCGATTACCATTGGTGCTTTAGGTGCTGTGATGGATGTGGCCATGGATATCTCTTCCTCTCTGTATGAAATTAAGCTTCATGCCCAGCATGTGAGTTTCTTAGACCTCTACAAGAGTGGATTGGCTATCGGAAGAGATATCATGGGAACCATGACCAATACACTGGTTTTAGCTTACATCGGGGGGTCATTTAGTAGTGTGCTTTTGAGAGTGATTCACTCTTCTAGCACCTTGTTGCTCTTTAATGCAGAACTTATTGTGGTGGACTTACTCCAAGCACTACTAGGAAGTCTGGCACTGCTACTAACCATGCCCCTTACGGCTTTCTTTGCAGCACTGCTGTATTCTAGTAAAAAGTAGGACTAAGAGAGTCGTCAATTAAAAGTAAAAGCGAGTGAAGCAAGGAATAACTCCAAGCTTGACTCGCTTTCTTTCATTTTCGAACTCTTTTTACTAATCTGTGCTTTCTCCTACATGAGACTACAGTTGCACATGTCGTATAAATCTAAAATTAAGGGTTTCATACCCATAGGCTTGTGTACTGAATAGCGGATTATGATCGGCTGTTTTCAGCTAACAACTCAAGGCCAAGTGCATTGGTAAGCTTCAAAAATGTATCTAAAGTTGGATTGGCATCAAGTGTTTCGATACTAGCTAATGTTGACTGTGTTATTCTGGCTTGTTTAGCTAAATCCCTTTAGCTTAATCCTTGTTTTTTTCTCTCGTTGATTATTCTCGAAATGAGTTTAACTTTCAATCTACTTCTTTGAATCTCTTCATCACTAAAATGATTTTTTTGGACTTCATCCCAACTTTTAGCATTTTTCATTTTCTTCCCTCCATCTCAAGAAGCTTCACCTTCAGGTCTAGTCCTCCACCAAAGCCACCTAGGCCTTTCTTAGCAACCACTCGATGGCAGGGAAGAAAGATCATCAATTCATTCTTTGCCATGGCCGTGCCTACTGCTCGTGAGGCTTTTTGATTACCTACTCTCTGCGCAAGTTCTGTATAGGTGAGTACTTCTCCATAGGGGATTTTAGCTAACTCTTTATAGACCTTCTTTCTAAAGGGAGTAGCCTCTATATGTAGAGGTACACTAAATTCTTTTCTTCTTCCTTGAAAGTAGGCTTCAAGTTCTTCCTTTGCTTGCTGAAGAAGCCTACTGGTTCCCTCCTCCTGCTGAGGAGGCTTTTCTGTACCACAATAAGCAAGTTTTCCATCTTCTTCAACGAGATAGAAACGTTTACCGAAAGCATCTACATAAGTCATCATACTTTACTCCTGTAATAACTGTGATGGGTATAGAGTGCCCCCACAGGATTGTGGGCAAGTACCCTATCTTTAACAACGAGTGTGGTGACAAAGGCATTGGAGTATTTGCTAAACAAAGCATCATGACCCACACAGAGGCCTAGAATAATGTTCAGCTCGGTAGCTACTTCATTTAGGAAATAAGCCTGTGCGACTGGGTTACACATGGCCTCAAATCCTTCATGCAGTTTGTCTTCTTCCGAAAGTCCCATTTGGGACTTGTCCATTCTTCCTGTTTTACACATCAGGCTGTAGGCTTCCATTCCATGCTCTTCAATAATCTGGTGGAGTATTTCTGCTTCCTTTTTTAAGCCCGCACAGAATGCAATGCCAATCTTTTTATAGTTCATGGTTTTAGCAAATTCCATGGTTTCTTTGACCCTTGGCCATACACCATAGCCTTGCTTTTCTATTTTTGCACTGGTTTGATAGAACTCATAATTCTCTTCTTTTCTCAGTTCTTCTATCGCTTGTTCCAGAATCTCTTCTTGTTCAGTTGGGCATCCCCTAAAGTTTTTTCCCTTCTCCAGGACGCATTGGAAAGCTCCACAAGTAGCACATTTCATCGTCTTCTTTTTCCTTTCTTTCGCAACGCTTTTTCCTTCTTAAAGCTGGCAACATCATGAAGCACTAGAGCAACAAGAAAACCAAGGACACCAAGGATCAGAAGATAGAGCCGTAGTGGAGGATAAAAATAAGAAATCACACAGAAGAGTAGATTGATGATTCCCGAGTAAAACTCGACTGCTCCTACACCTTTGGCATAGGCATTAAAATCTGTAAAGCGTCTTTTTGCTTCTTTGTAGCTGTTGATGAGTTTATATTGTTTCTTGATGTAGATCCCATAGCCAAAACCTAAAAGCAATAGGCTAATCACAATATGCAGAGGAAGAAGAATAATCATAAATACCTCGCCTTTGTTTTCTTTAAAAGTGGGGAAAGCTTTGCTTTCCCCATAAACATACCTTCATCTTATTATAGCAAATCCGATCATGATTGGTCGACTGGTGTTAGAAGCTTCTTCCACCCCCACCTCGAGTTCCACCTGAACTAGAGCGATGGGTTGTACTTCCCGTTCCACCACCTTTACTCCCTCCACCACTTGATGCTTTAGGGATAATTCGAGTGGTTACACGACTATTTATCAGTCTTCCCTCAGCTGGATTAATGCCACCAATGATGTTGCTTCGATAACTAAAGTGCAGAGGAGCAGCTTTTTTGGCGTAGCGTCTTTTGGTTCTCGAAAAGAAACCAAGTCCACCTGTGCCTGCCAAACCAAGCCCTGCCAGTCCATCCAGAGGGGAGATGTTATTGGGTTCTTTTCGTTCTTCTCTTCCTGTGTAATCCGATGCAACGCCTTGCTCAAGATAGTTGGCTGCATCATCCAACAGAACATCGGCTGCTTTATAGTAATTTTGTTTACTCATTCCATACTCAAAGATGTTATCTAGCATGGCTTCAATACGATTGTTGTGTAAAATATCGATGACTTTTCCCGAGGTATTGATCTCGACTTTGCGATGATCCATATCAATGAGGAAGGCAAGCTGATTGGTATCAATGCCAAACTTTTCTTCAGCTAAATCCTCAATATAGGCTTCTGAACTTTTATTTGGGTTGCTGTCTGTTGTAGCTAGAAGGATGGCAACATCTTCTTTTATAGAAATGTTTTCTGCCTTCTCCAAGAGTTTTGCTCTTTCTTCCTCAGTCCAAAGATTTGCATGATCTTGGAGAAAGACCTTAGCTTGATTCTCTTGCTCGGTTTCTAGGACTTCTTCTGTTGTCGCTATTTCCTCTTCAGGGGCAGGATCACTGCCTGGAAGCGGGAGAGCATCAGCTTCCTTTGGTTCTGTCTCTAGATAGGATCTGGCTCGTTCAAAATAAGCTTTTAGATAGCTTACTCCTCTTGAACCTAGATCAGCTTGTGACAGCTCGTTTAGAATGATCTGATGTTGCTCGGAACCCAAACCCGGAGTTCCCTTACTAAATGCAAAGAAGTTTTCATCATAGCTACTGTAGGCAAAAACAATGATGCGCTCTTCGTTACCTGGATATTTGCTGAGAAACAAATCTAAAAACTCGTTTAGTTGCAAGACTCGATCGGTTTCAAGAAAAGCAGCAACTCCTTGGATTTGATGGTCTTTCATGAGAGCATCGAAAACCTCTTGAACTTCTTGTCGTTCTTCCTCCGTAAAATACCCTCCTTCGTCAAGCAGATGATCTTCCGCACCAAAAGAAAGGGGAACCACAAGAAGGAGAAAGGTTAGGAGGATACAAATGCGTTTTACCATATGAATTTACCTCCTATAAGCATAAGCACTAGGATGATCAGGAAAATCAGTCCACTACGGATGGCGAGTTTTCCACGATCAACAGGTAGTTCACCATAGGCTAGACCATTTTGGCCATTGAGCATATAGACGTAGTTCTTACCGAGATATTGATAGGTCAAAATCCATGTGGGAAGAAGCACATAAGAAATCTTCTTCACATGGGAGTCAACTTGATTGACATCTCTGGAGACTGAATCATAGCTCGTTAGATGACTGGCAACATAGTCTTCAGCATATTGCTGAGCCTGTCGTTCTAGGCTTGCATTGACCGCATCCTTGGGTATATCGTAGCGCTCAGAGAAAAAACCTGAGAGATAAAGCATATTGAAGTCACGAAGTTCTGCTCCAGAGAAATCATCAATACTCTTTACCAGCTCTCTGTCTATTTGTGTGAAAGCAAGCTCAGGAATATGTTCAATCTCAAAGTCGCCTTGGAGGTCGATGGCATAGTCATTGTGTTCTGTATACTCGGTATCACCCCTAGTATACACTTTCGTTATCGTGCCCTTACCTTGTACATCCACATTGATCTGGGCATCAGCAAACCAGTAGGGTAGATAGACGCCAGTAATTTTCTCCAGCTGTGAACTATCGGTGAAACTACGAGGAACATAAGTTTGAGATCGCGCCCAGTTTAGAAAGATTTCCTGTGCCTTCTTTTTATCGATGGCAAAGGGCAGAATATAATCCGGCCTAAACTCCCCCATAACTTGGGGTTTCACGATGACCGGGCTATGGCAGTAATAACAAAAAGTAGAGGAGGTGGTGGTATCCGTCACCACCTCAGCTCCACAGTTATCACAGGTATATCCCTGGAGTTCTTCCTGGACTTCCCTTTCTTTTGTCTCCTCCTCACTATGTTCCTTCACATGGGCTTCCAATTCTTCCAGTGTGAATTCACTTCCACAATAATCACACTTCCCCTTGTCCAATGAAGGATCGTACAGGATGGATGCACCACAAGAAGGGCATTTATAGTTTTGTAGAGACATGCTAACCTCCTACTATTGTTGACCACATTCAGGACAGAATTTAGGTTTTTCTCCATCAAATTTGTGCCCACAATTGGTACAGAAGGCAGGTCCTTCTGGCTTCTTCGCACCACACTCACTGCAGAAGTTACCTTCATTTCCACTATGCCCATTCTCACAGGTCCAGCCTTGTGCACTTTCTGGTGCAGGGGTACCTTCTATTGGAGCTTGAACTCCACCAGCACGAAGACGTTCAATCTCTTCTTGCTGTGCTTTCATTTGAGCTTCCATGGCTTCACGCTCAATTTGAGCCTGATTTGTCTGGGAAGCTTGACCCATAAAGCCACCGCCTGCATGCATACCCATACCTACACCCATAAAGGAGCCCATTGCTCCAGACTCATTGCTACCAGCAGCTTCAATACCTCTAGCAATGGAGCCTTGAACATAGCCCTCACGAATGGAAGCATCGCCAAGCATGGCACCGCGATTACGCATATTGATGAGGTCTTTTGATTCATCATCATAGGAGATGCTTGCAATCCCTACAGATTGAATGTCCATTCCACGTAGCTTTTCCCATTTTTCATCCAGAACATTAGACATGTATTTGCCTAACTCCCCACTACGCGAGGTCACATAGGAAATACGAATCCCATCTGCTGACATTTGGTTGATAGAGGTCTGCAATGCTTCAAGGAATTCGGACATATACTCCTGAGCAATTTCATCCATGGTAATGACACCCCCACCCTTTGGAATGACTTCTTTATAGAAGAGGATGGGATCAACAATCTTCATGGTATAGGCACCATGTGCACGAAGGAAAAGTTCAGAATTATAAAACTCATCAAAATAATTGATGGGGTTTTTCGTTCCAAATTTAATTCCCTTCATTTCTTGTAGATTAACGTAAAATACTTGTTGACGAAGAGGGGTATCGCCACCAAAGCGGAAACGATTAAAGGTTTCCTTTACAGATGCTCCTAAACTCCCCGTCATCACAGAAGGTGCTGAGGAGTTCTTCACTTCGTACATTCCTGGCTCGGCAGTAAAGTCAACAATGGCACCACCGTCGACAAGGAGAGCACATTGGTTTTCTGGCACATGGATAATGGATCCATTAGAAATAACATCTACTGTGTGTTTTGTGTTGCTTCCACGTCGTCCGCGCTTGAGTAGAACACCCGGTGTAAAGACGACTCCTTCGCTAACATCCGCTGGTTCTATTGTCTCCAGCCATTGATCGGCAAGACCTGTTCCTACAGCTGTGGTTAATGCTTGAATTAAGCCCATTTTCTACCTCCTCAGAGCCAATAATTGCGTAATTCTTATCATCTCCATTTTACCACCGAATCAAGTATTTAACAAGTTTTTAATGAATTGTTCAATGATTCTGTAGATTCTCTTTCCATCTTTCTAAAGCCATCTAGAAAAACAGTTTCATTTTTATGGTATAATAAAATTACTGTAACATACTTGCTTGTGCATGGA